>CANMWW010000095.1 GCA_947500965.1 Alphaproteobacteria bacterium | reverse complement strand
CGGCGCCGAGCAGGAGCGCTGGCTGGACGAGGGCTTCGCGTCGTCCACGGCGCGCTGGAACGTGGTCGCGCAGCAGACGCTCGTGGCGCGGCTCGCGCGCCAGTCCGGGGGCGAGACGCGGGTCTGGACCGACGGCTGGGATGGCTACCCGGCCGCGCGCGCGCGGCTGCTGGACTCGCTCGTCGCGCGCCGCGCCTCCAACCCGCTGGTGGTCGGGGGCGACGTCCACGCATGGTACGCGGCGGACCTCCGGCGCGACTTCGACGACCCGCGCGGCGCGATCGTGGCGAGCGAGGTCTGCGGCAGCTCGATCACCTCGCAGGGCCCGTCGCATGCGCGCCTTGCCACGCTCGCGCCGCTCAACCCGCACCTGCGCTTCGCCGATGGCGCGACGCGCGGCTACGCGGTCGCGACGCTGGCGCGCGGCGGGGCGGAGGTCGCGCTGCGGACGGTCGAGACGGTGAAGCGCCCCGACGCAGGGATCTCCACCCTCGCGCGCATCGGCATCGAGGACGGCAGGCCTGGCGTCCACGTCTCGGGTGCGGCATGAGCGTGGCGCCGCGAGGCTGGCCGCGCGCCATGGCCTCGCCTATCCTGAACGCCTCCCACCGACCGGAAGACGCATGACAATGAAGCCCATCGCGCCGCGGGGACGGCTCTTCTTCGCCAATCCCGGACCGACCAACATCCCGGACTCCATCCTGCTCGCGACCGCCCACGCGACCATCGATTCCAACGACCCGCGCTTCGTGCCGGTCTACGAGGAATGCGTCGCCGGGCTGAAGTCGATCCTGCGCACGACGGGGCACGTGTTCTTCTACACGGGCTCCGGCCACTCGGCCTGGGAGGCGAGCCTCGTCAACCTGTTCTCGCCCGGCGACCGGTTGCTGGTGGTGGAGACCGGGCATTTCTCCGAGGACTGGTCGCAGATGGCGACGGATCTCGGGCTGGAGGTGACGACGGTGGCGGCGGACTGGCGCCGCGGCTGCGATCCCGACGCGGTGCGCGCCGCGCTCGAGGCGGACCAGGCGCACGCGATCCGCGCGGTCTGCGTCGTCCACAACGAGACCTCGACCGGCATGACGCTGCCGCTGGCGCGCATCCGCGCGGCGATGGACGCCGCGCGCCATCCCGCCCTGCTGCTCGCCGACACGATCTCCTCGCTCGGCAGCATCGACTTCCGCATGGACGACTGGGGCGTCGACGTCGCGGTCGGCGGCAGCCAGAAGGGGCTGATGATGCCGACGGGGCTCGGCTTCACCGGCGTGTCGCCGCGCGCGCTCGAGGCGCATGGCCGCGCGCGCCTGCCGCGCCACTACTTCGACTGGTCGCGCATGCTCAAGCGGCCGATGCGCAGCTTCGTGGGCACGGCGCCGACGCCGATGTTCTACGGCATGAAGGAGAGCCTGCGCCTGATCGGCGAGGAAGGCCTCGACGCGGTCTTCGCGCGCCACGCGCGGCTTGCGCGCGCCGTGCGCGCGGCGGTGCGCCAGTGGTCGGGCAACAGCGGGCCGCAGCTCTTCTGCCTCGATCCCGCGCGGCTGTCCGACTCCGTGACCGCCGTTCTGATGCCAGAGGGCCACGACGCCGAGCGGCTGCGCGCCGCGACGCTGGGGCGCTTCAACGTCTCGCTGGGCGGCGGCCTCGCGCGGCTCGCGGGCCGCGTCTTCCGCATCGGCCATCTCGGCGACCTCAACGAGCCGATGGTGCTCGGCACGCTCGCCTCGGTCGAGATGGCGATGAAGCTCGAGGGCATCCCGCACGCGCCGGGCGGCGTCGACGCCGCCATGGCCGAGCTGGTCGCCGCGGGCTGAGGGCGAAGGGGAGGCGAGCATGTCCCTGCGCGGCGATGGCGGCCCCCGCTACCGCAACCCGCGGAGCGAGGACGCGCCCTACGAGCGGATCGTGGTCGACCGGCTCACGCCGGTGATCGGCGCGGAGATCTCGGGCGTGGACCTCGCGGGGCCCCTGCCCGAGGAGACGATGGACGAGATCCGGCGCGCGCTCGCGGGGAACCTCGTGGTCTTCTTCCGCGACCAGCGCATGTCGCCCGAGCAGCACCTGGCCTTCGGCCGACGCTTCGGCGAGCTGCATGTCCATCCGGCCGCGCCCCATGTCCCGGGCCTTCCCGAGCTGATGGTCATCCGGGCCGACGCGAACTCGACGCGCGCCAACGGCGAGGGCTGGCACAGCGACGTCTCGTGCGAGGACGAGCCGCCGATGGGCAGCATCCTCCACATCCGTGAATGCCCGCCGCATGGCGGCGACACGCTCTTCGCGAGCATGTACGCGGCCTGGGAGGCGCTGTCGGACCGCATGAAGGCCTATCTCGAGGGCATGCGCGCCGTGCACGACGGCGAGCACGTCTATCGCGGCCTCTATTCGAACCTCGGCGTCGCCGACAAGCCGAGCTACCCGCGCGCGGAGCACCCCGTGGCGCGCGTGCACCCGGTGACGGGGCGCAAGGCGCTCTACGTCAACGCGGGCTTCACGACGCGGCTTCTCGGCGTGCCGCGCGACGAGAGCGACGCGGTGCTCGCCTACCTGTTCCGGCACGCGGAGAACCCGCTCTTCCAGTGCCGGTTCCGCTGGCGCGAGGGCAGCGTCGCGTTCTGGGACAATCGCTGCGCGCAGCATCGCGCCATGTGGGACTACTGGCCCCATGTGCGGCAGGGCCTTCGCGTCACGGTGAAGGGCGAGCGCCCGGCCGGCTAGCCTCGAGGGCCCGCCAGCGCGCAAGTGGCCAGCCTGGAAAGGGCCAGCCCGGAAAAGCAAAGGGCCGCCGGCATTCCTGCCGACGGCCCTCTCGCAAGCCAGCTCGCGCGGACGTCGCGCGTCAGTAGCCCTCGCGCTCCATGCGCTTGCGCTGCACCTTGCGCATGCGGCGCACGGCCTCGGCGCGCTCGCGCGCCTTGCGCTCGGAGGGCTTCTCGAAATGGCGGCGGAGCTTCATCTCGCGGAAGATACCCTCGCGCTGCATCTTCTTCTTGAGAGCGCGGAGCGCCTGGTCGACATTGTTGTCGCGGACGATGACTTGCACGGGGAGAAGGCTCTCCTTTCCGACTAGATTCGGGTTCACGAGACGGGACCGGCATGCCGATCCCGGAAAACGGGCGGGGTCTATAACACGTGTCCCCCGGTCGGCCAAGCGCTGAGGATGCGATTTTCGCCAAGGCTTTACCGGGGATGGGCCGGGTTCCATATTGCCGCCCATGGCAATCCTGAAGATCGCGCGCATGGGCCATCCGGTGCTGCGCCGCCGGGCAGACGAGGTGCCCGACCCGACCGCCCCGGCCATCCGGGCGCTGGTCGCGGACATGGTCGAGACGCTGCGGGACATCAACGGGTCGGGGCTGGCGGCCCCCCAGGTCCACATTCCCTTGCGGGTCGTGATCTTCCACGTGCCCGCGCACCGGGCGCAGGCGGACAGCCTGCCGCGGCCCGAGGGCATGACCGCCCTGGTCAACCCGGTGATCGAGCCGCTGGGCGACGAGCGCGAGGATGGCTGGGAAGGCTGCCTCTCGGTCCCGGGGATGATGGGATCGGTGCCGCGCTTCAGGCGCATCCGCTACACGGGCATGACGCCCGAGGGCGCCCGGGTCGAGCGCGAGGCCGACGGGTTCCATGCCCGGGTCGTGCAGCACGAATGCGACCATCTCGACGGGATCCTCTATCCCCAGCGCATGACCGACCTGTCGCTCCTCGGCTTCGTCGAGGAGATGCAGAAGCGCTTCGCGGAGGCCGCGCATGCCGACCGCGACTGAACGCGACGACGCCCTCGGCGCGACGCGCCGCGCGATCCTGGCGGCGGCGCTGCCCCATGTCCCCTTCGATGGCTGGTCGCAGGCGACGCTCGAGGCGGGCGCGCGCGACGCCGGGCTCGAGGAAGGGGAAGCCCTGCGCGCCTTCCCGGGCGGGCCGGTCGAGGCGATCGCCTTCTGGTCGACCGATGCCGACCGCGCGATGGTCGCCGCGCTGGAGGCGATGGACCTCGACGCGATGCGCACGCGCGAGCGCATCGCCGCCGCGATCCGCCAGCGGCTCGCGGCCGTGGCGCCGCATCGCGAGGCGTTGCGCCGCGCGCTCGGCGTGCTCGCGATGCCGCACAACGCGCCGCGCGCCGCCGAGCTGACCTGGCGCACGGTCGACGCGATCTGGCGCGTCGCCGGCGACCGCTCGACCGACTGGAACTTCTACTCGAAGCGCGGGCTGCTGGCCGGCGTCTACGGCGCGACGATGCTGCGCTTCCTCGAGGACCGCTCGGAGGGCGCCGCGGAGAGCTGGGCCTTCCTCGACCGCCGCATCGAGGACGTCATGCGCGTGCCGCGCGCCCTGTCCGGCCTGCGCGACAGGCTCGCCTGCCTGCCAGGCCCGCTGTCCCTGCTGCGCGGGCGCCCGGCCGGTCGCCGCTGAGGGTCAGCTGCCGCGCGGCGACAGCCGCGTGACATGTCCCATCTTGCGGCCGGGCCGCGCCTCGCCCTTGCCGTAGAGATGCAGGCACGCGCCGGCTTCCGCGGCGAGGCACGGCCAGTCGTTCACCTCGTCGCCGATGAGGTTCTTCATCACCGCGTCGGAGTGCCTCTCCGGCGAGCCGAGCGGCAGCCCGGCGATCGCGCGCACGAGCTGCTCGAACTGGCTGACGGCGCAGGCGTCGATCGTCCAGTGGCCGGAATTGTGCGGGCGCGGCGCGAGCTCGTTGACGAGCACGCGCCCGTCGCGCGCCACGAACATCTCGATGGCGAGGAGGCCGACGACGCCGAGGCGCTCGACGACCGTGCGCGCGATCCGCAGCGCCTCCTCCGCGATGGCCGGCGCGACATTCGCGGGCGCGATCGTCTCGTCGAGGATGTGGTGCGCGTGCCGGTTCTCCACCGGCACGTAGGCGGCGATGGCGCCGTCCGCGGCGCGCGCGACGACGACCGAGATCTCGCAGGCGAAGTCGACGATCGATTCGAGCACGCAGGGCACCGCGCCGAAGCGCGCGAAGGCGG
Organism: Alphaproteobacteria bacterium; assembly: GCA_947500965.1. GTDB lineage: Bacteria > Pseudomonadota > Alphaproteobacteria > CACIAM-22H2 > CACIAM-22H2 > CAIOSQ01. Next base: position 2,544 of record CANMWW010000095.1, on the reverse strand, counting down.
CGCGCGCCTCGGCCTCGCCGGCGACGCGGGCCTGGCCCTTGCCGTCATAGCCCATGCGCGCGGTCTTCAGGATGCCGGGCGCGATCGCCGCGGTCGCCGCGGCGAGGTCGGCCGCCGCGAGCACGGGGACGAAGCGCGCCGTGCCGATCCCGGCGGCCTGCATGGCCGTCTTCTCCTGCACGCGGTCCTGGCAGATCGCGAGCACGGAGGGCGAGGGGCGCACGGGCTTCAGCCGCGCCAGCGCCTCGACCGGCGCGAGCGGGATGTTCTCGAACTCGTAGGTGATGACGTCGACCGCCTCGGCGAAGCGGCGCTGCGCGTCGGGATCGTCGTAGGCGGCGCGGATCGTGAGCGCGGCGACCTGGCTCGCCGGCGCGTCGGCCTCGGGGCAGAGGATCGCGCAGCGATAGCCGAGCCGGGCCGCCGCCATCGCGGTCATCCGGCCGAGCTGGCCGCCGCCCAGGATCCCGATGGTCGAGCCAGGAGGCAGCGGTGCCGCGCCCGCGCTCATCGCGCGCCGTGCGCGGCGGGGGCGGCCGGCAGGTCGACCGGCTCGCGCGCCACCGCCGCGGTCTGGGCGTCGCGCCAGGCGGCGAGGCGCCGCTCCAGCGCCTTGTCGCCGAGCGACAGGATCGAGGCGGCGAGCAGGGCGGCGTTTCGGGCCCCGGCCTCGCCGATGGCGAGCGTGCCGACCGGGATCCCGCCGGGCATCTGGACGATCGAGAGCAGGCTGTCGAGCCCGTTCAGGGTGCGGCTCTGGACGGGCACCCCCAGCACCGGGAGGGTCGTCATCGAGGCGACCATGCCGGGCAGGTGGGCGGCGCCGCCGGCGCCGGCGATGATGACCTTGAGGCCGCGCCGCCGGGCCGAGCCGGCATAGGAGACCAGGCGCCGCGGGGTGCGGTGGGCGGAGACGATCCGCGCCTCGTGCGGGATGCCAAGCGCCTGCAGCAGCTCGGTGGTCGCCCGCATCGTCTGCCAGTCGGACTGGCTGCCCATGATCACGCCGACCTCCGGCGTCGTCCTGGCCATGGCTCTTGCTCCACCCTGGGCGCCCCGGGCGCCGGAAAGACTGCGAGTTACAGGAGGATGGCCGGGCCGCGCAACCGGGTTGCGCCATCCCCGGGGGAGATTTCGGTAGGCAAGCCTCGCGGATTTGCGTGTAGATTGCATCCGATAAGGATTCATGTCGGCCGCCGCTCGGGCGGGGAGTGGTCCGTTTCGAACAGGTCGCGTGATCGATGAAGATCGACCCGAGATCACCGAGGGAAGTCGCTGCCGGAAGGCCGGTCCAGCGCGCGGCCGGCACGGGCGCCGCCCGCGCCACGGCGGCCGCCGGAGCCGGCACGTCCGCCCCGGTGCGGGACGTGACCTCCGTCCTCGGCATCACGGAGACCGAGTTCACCCCCAAGGTCCGCCAGGCCATCATGACGCTGATGGCCGAGGTCGATGCGCTGCGCCGCGACCTGCAGGTGGCGCAGTCCCGGCTCAAGAGCCTCGAGCAGCTCGCCGACCAGGACACGCTGGCGCCGATCCCGAACCGGCGCGCCTTCGTGCGCGAGCTGTCGCGCACGATGTCCTACGTCGAGCGCTACGAGACGCCGGCCGCCGTCCTCTACTTCGACGTCAACGACCTCAAGAAGATCAACGACACCTTCGGCCATGCCACCGGCGACGCCGCCCTGATGCACGTGGCGAGGCTGCTCGGCGACAACATCCGCGACACCGACACCGTCGGCCGCCTCGGCGGCGACGAGTTCGGCGTGATCCTGTCGCATGCCGACGAGGCGCAGGCCGCGGAGAAGGGCGCCGCGCTCGCCAAGGTGATCGAGGACACGCCATTCAGGTGGCAGGACAAGCTCCTGCGCCTGTCGGTCTCCTGGGGCAGCTATTCCTTCCGCTCGGCCGGCGACCCCGCGCATGCGCTCGACGCCGCGGACCGGCAGATGTACCTGCGCAAGAAGGGCGTCGTCCGGGACTAGGACGCGCCTTCGTCGCCGATCAGGCGATGATGTCCGGGACGAGCATCGCCTCGAGCCGCAGGACCTGGTCCTTCAGCGCCAGCTTCCGCTTCTTCAGCCGCTGCAGGCTCACCTGGTCGTGCAGCGCGTCGCCCGACAGGCGCGCGATCGCCTCGTCCAGGTCGCGATGCTCCTCGCGCAGCCGCGCGACGCGCTGGCGCAGCTGCTCCGGGCCCTCGGCGATCCCCGGTCCGGCCGCGGCCGTGACGCCATGCACGCGGGTGATCTCGCCATCCTCCGCGACCGCCACGAGGTCGCCGGAGGAGAACTCCGCCTGGCGCGACGGATCGAGGCGCAGCAGCGGCGGGCCGCGATGCCCGAGCTCGCGCCCCACGACGATGCCGATGCCGAGGATCGCGTCGACTTCCCCGAGCACGATCGCCGCCGGGCCGATGCCCGCGGCGACGAGCTCGAGCAGCACGGAGCTCGACGAGCTCGAGCCGCGCGTCGCGGCGAGCATCAGCACGCGCCCGGCGAGCGCCTCGCCGCGATGCTCGCTCTCCGGGTCGGTGATGCGGCCCGT
>CANMWW010000094.1 GCA_947500965.1 Alphaproteobacteria bacterium | reverse complement strand
GGCGTAGAGGTCGATCTGCGCCGGCAGGTTGTCGCCGGTGTTGACCTCCTTGAACATCGTCAGCGGCGCGAGGTTCGAGTAGCGCAGGTTGCGCTCGGCATAGGAGCGGAACACGCCTCGAGAGACCTCCTCGGCGTCGTCGAAGCCGGTCCAGACGCGCTGGCCCTTCTTGCCCATAACGATCGCGGTGCCGGTGTCCTGGCACATCGGCAGGACGCCGCCTGCCGAGATGCATGCGTTCTTGAGGAGCTCGTAGGCCACGAAGCGGTCGTTCGCCGAGGCCTCCCTGTCGTCGAGGATCGAGCGGAGCTGGCGCAGGTGGCCCGGGCGCAGCAGGTGCGCGATGTCCGAGAAGGCGTGGAAGGCGAGGTCCGCCAGCGCGGAAGGCCGGACCTTGAGGATCTCGGTGCCCTCGAAGCGCGCGGCCTCGACGTGGTCGCCCTCGATGCGGCGCCACGGGACGTCGTGATGCGCGACCTCGATCAGCTCGCGATAGGAAAACTCGGCCATCTCTGTCGTCCGGACGCGTCCGCGCCGGTCCTCTGCTTGGGGGCCGCGTGGCGGCGGCCGCGGGTTCGGTCGCGCGTGGCGACTATTTCTTGCGGAAGGCGTCGAGCTTGACGATGCGGTCGCCGCCATCGGGCTTCGCGGCGGCCTCCGGCGCCGGCGGCGCGGCAGGCGCCTCGGGCGCTGGCTTGCCGGCGGGCTCCGCCTGCGCGGCCTCCGCGGTCTCCTCGATCGCCTGGAACTGCAGGCCGAACTGGACCGAGGGGTCGACGAAGGCCGTGACCGCCGCGAAGGGGATCACGAGGCGCTCGTGCTTCGCGTCGAAGCTCAGCGTGACGGAGAAGCCCGCATCCCCGACCTCGAGGCCCCAGAACTGGAACTGCAGGACGATCGTCATCTCGCGCGGGAAGCGCTGGCGCAGCGTCGCCGGCACCTGCACCCCCGGATGCGCGGTCTGGAAGGTGATGTAGAAGTGATGGTCGCCGGGCAATCCGCGCTCGGCGGCGCGCGCGAGCGCGTCGCGCATCACGCCGCGCAGGGCGGCGTCCATCATCCGGTCGTACTGGAAACCCTGTGCCGCCAAGTCCGCCTCGCCCCGCTCGCTGCCCCGTCCCGACGCCGGCGGCGTGCCCGCGCCGGGTAGTGGGGGGGCTTCTGTTGCCCGGTGCCCCCCCGAACCGCGACTAGGCGTCTTGGGCTAAGCCGTTAGGCTCAGGCCGCGACGCGGTTGTCGAGAGCCACGTTATCGTTGGCGTCTCTTGGTGGCCCGATGACGGCGGTACCATGCCGGGCAAACTTCGTGCCTTTACTCGCGCGTCGATCCTGGTTCGCCCCCGCAGGTTGGTGGAGGCGCCGGGCACTGCCCCCGGGTCCGCATCGGCTATTGCGCACGCTATTTATCGCCATAGTCGGTTTCCCGACGCCCGCAATATAGGGCGTCGGGGGGCGGCGCGGAAGGGCGCCCTGCGCCAGCAGGCCGACGCCGCCGCGCGGAGGCGCTAAGCTGCACGGCCAACGAATCGGGTGCCCCCTCCCATGCGCCAGTACCATGACCTGCTGCGGCTGATCCTCGAGCGCGGGGCGGTGCGGACCGACCGCACCGGCACCGGCACGCGCAGCGTCTTCGGCCACCAGATGCGCTTCGACCTCGCCGAGGGCTTCCCGCTGGTCACGACCAAGAAGCTGCACCTGCGCTCCATCATCCACGAGCTGCTCTGGTTCCTGCGCGGCGACACCAACGTCGCCTACCTGCGCGAGAACGGCGTGACGATCTGGGACGAGTGGGCCGACGCGGATGGCGACCTCGGCCCGGTCTACGGCCACCAGTGGCGCAGCTGGCCGGCGCGCGACGGCGGCACGATCGACCAGGTGGCGCAGGTCCTCGACATGATCCGGCGCAGCCCCGACAGCCGCAGGCTGATCGTCACGGCCTGGAACCCGGCGGACATCGGGCGCATGAAGCTGCCGCCCTGCCACTGCCTGTTCCAGTTCCATGTCGCGGAGGGGCGGCTGTCCTGCCAGCTCTACCAGCGTTCCGCCGACGTCTTCCTGGGCGTGCCCTTCAACATCGCGTCCTACGCGCTGCTGACGATGATGGTCGCGCAGGTCTGCGACCTCGAGCCCGGCGAGTTCGTGCACACGCTCGGCGACGCGCATCTCTACCTCAACCACCTCGAACAGGCGCGCACGCAGCTGGCGCGCCAGCCGCGCGCGCTGCCGCGCATGGAGATCGACCCCTCGGTGCGCGACCTCTTCGCGTTCCGCTTCGAGCATTTCCGGCTGTCCGGCTACGACCCGCATCCGCACATCCCCGCGCCGGTCGCGGTATGAGCGACGCGCCGCATCTCGTGGTGGCGATGGCGCGCGGCGGCGCCATCGGGCGCGGGAACGCGCTGCCCTGGAGGCTGCCGGAGGACCTGCGCCATTTCCGTGCCCTGACCACCGGGCATGCCGTGGTGATGGGGCGGCGCACCTGGGATTCGATCGGCCGCCCGCTGCCGGGTCGCACCAGCATCGTGGTGACGCGCGATACGGGCTGGGAGGCCGCGGGCGCGCTGCGCGCCGGCGGGCTGGAGGAGGGGTTGCGGCTTGCGCGGTCCGCGCATCCCGGCCAGCCGCCGATGGTGATCGGCGGCGCGCAGGTCTACGGGCTGGCGCTGGGCCTGGCCGCGGTGCTGCACGTCACGCGCATCGAGGTCGAAGTGGCCGGCGCGGACGCCTTCTTCCCCGCCATCGATCCGGCGTGCTGGCGCGAGGAGGCGTGCGAGGCGCATGTCGCCGCGGACGGCACGCGCTTCGCCTTCCTGCGATACGCGAGGGCCTGAGGCCGCCGCCTCACTCCACGACGATGCGCGGCGCGGCGCGGCCCGCGCCGGCGCCCGAGAGCTTCGCCCAGACCTTGTCGGCGATCGCGCGATAGGCCTTCGCATGCTCGCCGTCGGGCGCGCTGACCACGATCGGGCGCCCGCCGTCGGAGGTCTCGCGGATGGCGATGTGCAGCGGCAGTTCGCCGAGGAAGTCGATCCCCATCCTTTCCGCCTCGGCGCGCGCGCCGCCATGGCTGAAGATGTGCTCCACGTGGCCGCAGTTCGAGCACACGTGGTAGCTCATGTTCTCGATCACGCCGAGGACCGGCACGTCGACCTTGCGGAACATGTTGAGGCCCTTGCGCGCGTCGAGCAGCGCGATGTCCTGCGGCGTCGACACGATCACCGCCCCGGCGAGGGGCACGCGCTGCGACATCGTGAGCTGGGCGTCGCCGGTGCCCGGCGGCATGTCGACGACGAGCACGTCGAGCTCGCCCCAGGCCACGTCGCGCAGCATCTGCTCGAGCGCGCCCATGACCATCGGGCCGCGCCAGATCATCGGCGTGTCCTCGGCGATCAGGAAGCCCATCGACATGACCTTGACCCCGTAGTTCTGCATCGGCTGGAGCGTCTTGCCGTCGGTGGAGGTCGGCCGGCCCGAGATGCCCATCATGCGGGGCTGAGACGGGCCGTAGATGTCGGCGTCGAGGATGCCGATCCTGAGGCCGCGCGCGGCGAGCGCCAGCGCGAGGTTGGTGGCGGTGGTCGACTTGCCGACGCCGCCCTTGCCCGAGGCGACCGCGAGGATGTGCCGGACGCCCGGGACGAGCTGCTTGCCGCCGGGCCCGTTGGGGCCGCCGGCGGGACCGGTGCCGGGCGCGCGCGGGGCGGCCGCGGCGGCGGCCGGCGCGGCGCGCTCGGCCGTGAGGACGGCCGTGACCGACAGGACGCCGGGCAGCGCGTCCACGGCCTTCTCGGCCGCCTTGCGCATCGGCTCGAGGCCGGGCCCGCGCTTCGCGTCGACCTCGATCGAGAAGAAGACGTTGCCGTCCTTGAGCACGAGCCCCTTGACCATGCCGAGCGCGACGATGTCCTGCCCGCGATCGGGATCCTGGACGCGGCGCAGGGCTTCGAGGACGAGGGCTTCGGTCGGCGGCTGGGCCATGTCGGCCTCCTTTTCGCTTGAATTCGCTCGGCACTGGCCAATATGTGGCGCCGCCTGTCCGGATGGCTTCCGGAGGTGGCGACATATAAAACCGGTCCGTCCCGTCTCCAAGTGGCGGGTCCACCCAACCAGACGGCGCGCGCGCCGCTCACTCGGAGGCTAGTCACGATGCCGTGGTCGCAAGGCGGAGGTCCCTGGGGAGGCGGTTCGGGCGGCGGCGGCGGTGGCAAGAGCCCATGGGGGCGGCCGCCTAGCGGTGGCGGCGGTGGCGGTGGTGGAGGCGGCGGCGGTCCCTTCGGCGGTGGCCAGCCTCCCAACATCGAGGACCTGATCCGCCGCTCGCAGGAGAAGATGAAGAACGTGCTGCCCGGCGGCAGCGGCTTCGGCGGCGTGCGCGGCATCGCGGCGCTGCTCGGGATCCTCGCGATCGCCTGGATCGGCAGCGGCCTCTACATCGTGCAGCCGAACGAGGTCGGCATCGTGCTGCGCTTCGGCCAGGCGGTCCGCCTCGACGGCCCGGGCTGGAACTACCACCTGCCGCGCCCCGTCGAGTCGGTGATCAAGCCCTCGGTCACGGCGGTGAACTCCATGGACATCGGGTTCCGGTCTTCCGGCGACGCGCGCGGCCGCGCGGTGATCCGCCCCGAGGAAGGTCAGATGCTGACCGGCGACGAGAACATCCTCGACATCCAGTACACGGTCTTCTGGCGCATCAAGGACGCACGCGCCTTCGTCTTCAACATCTTCGCGCCCGAGGGCACCGTGCGCGCCGCCGCCGAGAGCGCGATGCGCGAGGTCGTCGGCAACATGCGCGCGCAGGAGGCCCTCGCGCAGGGGCGCGTCGCGATCGAGGCCAATTCCCAGAAGCTGCTCCAGCAGATCCTCGACGAGTACAAGGCCGGGATCGAGATCACGCAGGTCCAACTGCGCGGCGTCGAGCCGCCGACCCAGGTCATCGACGCCTTCCGCGACGTGCAGCGCGCGCAGGCCGACCGCGAGCGCCTGCGCAACGAGGCGGAGTCCTACCGCAACCAGATCGTCCCCGAGGCACGCGGCCAGTCCCAGCGCATCGTCCAGGAGGCGGAGGCCTACCGCCAGCAGGTCCTGGCGCAGGCACAGGGCGAGGCACAGCGCTTCACGTCGATCTACGACGCCTACAGCCTCGCGCCCGAGGTCACCAAGCGGCGCCTCTACCTCGAGATGATGGAGGAGATGCTCGCGAAGACGAACAAGGTGATCGTCGACCAACCGCAGGGCGGGACGGGCGTCATGCCCTTCCTCCCCCTCCAGGACCTCCTCCGCCGGCAGCAGCAGCAACAGCCCGGCCAGCCCGCGGGAGCACGCCCATGAAGACCGGACTCCTCGCCGCCATCCTGGCTGCAATCGGGGCCGCCGCGGCCTTTGCCTTCACGAGCCTGTTCGTGGTCGACCAGCGCCAGCAGGCGCTGGTGATCGAGTTCGGCAACCCGCAGAAGATCATCCAGGAGGCCGGGCTGCAGTTCAAGAAGCCCTGGCAGAACGTGATCTTCTTCGACAAGCGCCTGCTCGACTTCGACGCCGATGCCCAGGAGGTCACGCTGGGCGACCAGCGGCGCATGGTCGTGGACGCCTATGTCCGCTACCACATCGTCGACCCGCTGGAGTTCTACAAGACCGTCCAGACCGAGTTCGCCTTCCGCCAGCGCCTCGGCGCCGTCGTGAACTCGACGCTGCGCAACGCGCTCGGCCAGGTCCCCTTCTCGGCCCTGCTCTCGGACCGCCGCGCGGCCATCATGCGCAGCGTGAGCGACCAGGTGGCGCGGGAATCCGCCCAGTTCGGCGTCAAGGTCGAGGACGTTCGCTTCGTGCGCGCGGACCTGCACCCCGACAACAGCCCGGCGATCTTCCGGCGGATGCAGACCGAGCGCGAGCGCGAGGCCCGCGAGGCCCGCGCCCAGGGCTCCGAGCAGGCCCAGCGCATTCGTGCCGAGGCGGAGCGCGAGCGCACCGTCCTCGTCGCCGACGCGCAGCGCCAGTCGCAGATCCTGCGCGGCCAGGGCGACGCGGAGGCGACGCGCGTCTACGCCGAGGCCTTCAACCGCGACCCCGCCTTCTACGACTTCTGGCGCTCGCTCGAGGCCCAGCGCAAGGCGCTCGCCGACGGAACCACGATGCTGCTCACGCCGGATGGCGACTTCTTCCGCTTCTTCCGCGACATGAGCGGCGCCGACCCGACCCGGCAGGGCCCCAGCCCGCGCCGCTGAAGACCGCAAACCGCCGGGGACGCCCTCCACCGTCCCCGGCCGATCGCTACGGAGACAGGATCGTCATGCGTTCGATGGCCAGAGCCCTCGCCGTCCTCGCCCTCGCGGCGCCATTCCTCCTCGCGCAACCGGTCGCCGCGCCGGCGCAGAACAGGCTGCCGCCGCCAGGCGCCCCGGCGGCCGGCTTCGCCGACCTCGCCGAGCGCCTGCTGCCAGCCGTGGTCAACATCTCGACCACCCAGACCGTGCGCAACGACCGCCCCGCGCCGGGCCAGCGCCGTCCGGACTCCCCGCAGGCGCCGCCGGGCTCGCCCTTCGAGGAGTTCTTCCGGGAATTCTTCGAGCGCGGTGGCCGAGGCGGCCAGGACCCGTCCCCGCGCCGCGCCTCGTCCCTCGGCTCTGGCTTCGTGATCGACCCCTCGGGCATCGTGGTCACCAACAGCCACGTCGTCGGCGAGGCGGAGGAGATCAAGGTCATCCTCCAGGACAACACCGAACTGGCCGCCCGGCTGCTCGGCCGCGACACCAAGACCGACCTCGCGGTCCTGAAGGTGGAGACGCCGCGGCCGCTGCCGTCGGTGTCCTTCGGCAATTCCGACGCGGTCCGGATCGGCGACTGGGTCGTCGCGATCGGCAACCCGTTCGGCCTCGGCGGAACGGTCACGGCGGGCATCGTGTCCGCGCGCGCGCGCGACATCCAGGCCGGCCCCTACGACGACTTCCTGCAGACCGACGCGGCGATCAACCGCGGTAACTCGGGCGGCCCGCTCTTCAATTTGGCGGGCGAGGTCGTGGGCATCAACACGGCCATCTACTCGCCGAGCGGCGGCTCGATCGGCATCGGCTTCGCCATCCCGTCCTCGCTCGCGCGGCCCATCGTCGAGCAGCTCCGCGACTTCGGCCGCACCCGGCGCGGATGGCTGGGCGTGAACATCCAGGCCGTGACCGACGAGATCGCGGAAAGCGTCAGCATGCAGAAGGCGCGCGGCGCGATGGTCGCGCGCGTGACGGAGCAGGGGCCGGCCGAGAAGGCCGGCATCGTCGCCGGCGACATCGTCGTGCGCTTCGACGGCAAGGAGGTCGGCGAGATGCGCCGCCTGCCGCGCCTCGTCGCGGAGACCCCTGTCGGCAAGACCGTCAAGGTCGAGGTCTGGCGCAAGGGCCAGGCCGTGCTGCTCGACGTCCTGCTCGGCGAGCTCGAGGAGAACGAGGCGCAGGCCAGCGCCGGCCAGCAGCGTGGCCGCCAGCAGCCCGCGCAGCCATCCGGCCCCCTGCCGGTCGAGGCGCTGGGCATGCAGCTGAGCGCCCTGACGCCCGAGCTGCGCGAGAAGCACCAGGTGCCGG
>CANMWW010000093.1 GCA_947500965.1 Alphaproteobacteria bacterium | reverse complement strand
GGCACGCGGCGCGGCGAGCTCGGCCTCCGCGCGGGCGATGCGCGCGGCGAGCGCGTCGTCCCGCGCGGCGCGGCGCGAGGCCTCGTTCGTCGCGTGCAGGCCAAGCGCGAGCGCCGCCAGCGCCAGCAGCGCGGTACCAACCGGGAGCAGCCGCCACGCGCGCGACGCGGCGGCGGAAGACGACGACGAGCGAGGTTCCTGCGCGGCCTGCATCTTCTCCTCCGCGCGCGACGATGGCCCGGCGGCGGGCGCGAGCGCCGCGAGCAGGGCATCCTCGCTTGGCGCCGCGGCGACCACGACGCGCCGCCACGGAAGGCCCGAGGCCGCGGCGGCGACCGCCTCGCTCAGCGCGTAGAGCTCGACGCGCGCGGCCGCCGCGCGCAACCCGGCCGCCTCCACGAGGCCGACGAGGATCGTCGCGCTGCGCGGCGAGAATACGAGCACCCCGTCGACCTCGCCCTGCGCGAGGGCGTCGCGGGCTGCGTCAGAAAGCCGCAGCGCCGGCTCGGCCGCGTAGAGCGCCGCCGTCCTGGCCTCGAAGCCGCGCGCGGCGAGCCGCCCGGCGAGGTCGCCCGCGACGACCTTCCCTGCGACATGCAGCAGCGGCCCGTCGGCGGGGGTCCGGCGCGCGACGACCAGCGCCTCGAGCGCGGCAGCGTCGCCATCGGCGCAGGAGACATCCGCGAACCCGACCTCGCGCGCCGCGCGCGCCGTCGCCGCGCCCACGGCGAAGACGGGCAGGCCGCGGTCCTGGCTGCGCAGCGCGAAGGCGCGCACGCCATTGGCGGAGGTGAAGAGCAGCGCCGTCGCGCCCGCGAGCGGCAGCGCGGCGGCGAGGTCCGGCGCGATCGACAGCAGCGGCTCGACGAGCGCCTCGTGGCCGAGCCCGGAAAGCCGCTCCGCGAGCTCGAGCCCGTCGTCGAGCGGTCGCGTCACGAGCAGCCGCATGGCCCTGGCCTTCAGTCGAGGCGCGGGAAGCGGTCGCCGGCCATCTCGAGGATGCGCCGCGCGACGTCGTCGCCGAGCGCCGCGGCGTCGGCGGGTGCGGCCGTGCCGCTCGCGCGCCAGCCCTCGCGCCCGTCCGGCGTCGCCACGAAGCCGGTCAGGGAGAGCCGGCCGGCCTCGATCGTCGCATGGCCGGCGATCGGCGTGCGGCAGTTGCCCTCGAGCCGCAGCAGCATCGCGCGCTCGGCGCGCACCGCGTCGGTCGTCTCGCCATGGCCGACGCGCGCCAGCAGGTCGAGCACGCGCGCGTCGCCGTCGCGCACCTCGCAGCAGACCGCGCCCTGGCCCACGGCGGGGACGAATTCGGCGGGATCGAGCGCAAGGGTGATGCGCGCGCCGAGCCCGATGCGGCGCAGCCCGGCCGCCGCGAGGATGATCGCGTCGACCTCGCCGTCGTCGAGCTTGCGCAGCCGGGTGTCGATGTTGCCGCGCATCATGCGGATGGCGATGTCGGGGCGCAGCGCGAGGATCTGCGACTGCCGGCGCAAGGCCGAGGTGCCGATGGAGCAGCCGGGCGGCAGGTCGGCAAGGTTGCGCGGGCTGCCGGCGCGCATGACCAGCGCGTCGCGGGGATCGCCGCGCTCGAGCACGCAGCCCAGCGCGAAGCCCGGCGGCAGCACGCCGGGAAGGTCCTTCGTGGAATGCACCGCGACGTCAATCCGACGCTCCGCCAGCGCCTCCTCGAGCTCCTTCGTGAACAGGCCCTTGCCGCCGATCGCGGAGAGCGGGCGGTCCTGGATCCGGTCGCCCGTGGTCCTGATGACCACGGTCTCGATGGCGCCGGGCGCCGCGAGCCCGGGCCACGCGCCGGCCAGCGCCTCGGCCACGAGCCGGGTCTGTGCGAGCGCCAGCTGCGAGCCGCGGGTACCGAGGCGAAGCATGGGAAGTGTCATGGCGGCCCCCTTTAACAGGGCCGGGCCGCCCTCGCCACATCGCGATGACCCGGTTTCGGGCGATCGCGCGGGTCGCCCCTCGCGCATTGCCCCCGCCGGGGGCGTGGATTATGACTCGCGCGACACGGGGCCGGAGGTTCCGGCGAACAAGCCTCGAGGGAGACACGCCATGTCGGAAGGGAGCCTCTTTCCCGTCGCGAAGGAACATGCCGCGCGCGCCTGGATCGACGCCGCGAAGTACGAGTCGATGTACGCGCACTCCCTGAAGGATCCCGTCGGCTTCTGGAGCCAGCACGGCCGCCGGGTCGACTGGATCAAGCCCTACACGCAGGTGAAGGACGTCTCCTACGACGCCAGCGACCTGCATGTCCGCTGGTTCCACGACGGGACGCTCAACGTCTCCGCCAACTGCGTCGATCGCCACCTCGCCACCCGCGGCGACCAGGTCGCCATCATCTGGGAGGGCGACGACCCGGGCGAGGACCGCCGGATCACCTATCGCGAGCTGCACGAGCAGGTCTGCCGCCTCGCCAACGCGATGAAGAAGCGCGGCGTGAAGAAGGGCGACCGCGTCACGATCTACCTGCCGATGATCCCCGAGGCCGCCTACGCGATGCTGGCCTGCGCGCGCATCGGCGCGGTGCATTCGATCGTCTTCGGCGGCTTCTCGCCGGACAGCCTCGCCAACCGCATCCAGGACTGCGAATCCAACTTCCTGATCACCGCGGACGAGGGCCTGCGCGGCGGCCGCAAGGTGCCGCTGAAGGTCAACGCCGACGCGGCGCTCAGGACCTGCCCGACGGTGAAGAACGTGCTGGTGGTCAGGCGCACCGGCGGCGCGGTGGCCTGGGAGGCCGGCCGCGACCTCTGGTACCACGACGAGGTGGCGGCGGCCTCGACCGACTGCCCGCCCACCGAGATGGGCGCCGAGGACCCGCTCTTCATCCTCTACACCTCCGGCTCGACCGGGAAGCCCAAGGGCGTGCTGCACACGAGCGGCGGCTATCTCGTCTGGGCGTCGATGACGCACCAGTACGTCTTCGACTACCACGACGGCGACATCTACTGGTGCACGGCCGACGTGGGCTGGGTCACCGGCCACAGCTACATCGTCTATGGCCCGCTCGCGAACGGCGCGACGACGCTGATGTTCGAGGGCGTCCCGAACTACCCGGACTCCTCGCGCTTCTGGCAGGTCGTCGACAAGCACAAGGTCAACATCTTCTACACCGCGCCCACCGCCATCCGCGCGCTGATGCGCGAGGGCGAGGCGCCGGTCAGGAAGGCGAGCCGCAAGTCGCTGCGCCTGCTCGGCTCGGTCGGCGAGCCGATCAACCCCGAGGCCTGGCTCTGGTACCACCGCGTGGTGGGCGACGGCCGCTGCCCGATCGTCGACACCTGGTGGCAGACCGAGACCGGCGGCATCCTCATCACGCCGCTGCCCGGCGCGATCGCGCAGAAGCCGGGCTCCGCGACCAAGCCGTTCTTCGCCGTGAAGCCGGTGATCGTGGACAACGAGGGCAAGGAGCTCTCCGGCGCCTGCGAGGGCAATCTCTGCATCGCGGATTCCTGGCCCGGCCAGATGCGCACGGTCTTCGGCGACCACCAGCGCTTCATCGACACCTACTTCAAGACCTTCCCCGGCAAGTACTTCACGGGCGATGGCTGCCGGCGCGACGCGGACGGCTACTACTGGATCACCGGGCGCGTCGACGACGTCATCAACGTCTCGGGCCACCGCATCGGCACGGCCGAGGTCGAGTCGGCGCTGGTCGCGCACCCGAAGGTCGCGGAGTCCGCGGTCGTCGGCTACCCGCACGACATCAAGGGCCAGGGCATCTACGCCTATGTCACGCTGAAGGCCGGCGAGCAGCCGGGCGAGGAGCTGCGCAAGGAGCTCGTCGCCTGGGTGCGCAAGCAGATCGGCCCGATCGCGACGCCCGACCTGATCCAGTGGGCGCCGGGCCTGCCGAAGACCCGCTCGGGCAAGATCATGCGCCGCATCCTGCGCAAGATCGCCGCGAACGAGCACTCGGCGCTCGGCGATACCTCCACCCTCGCCGATCCCGGCGTGGTGGACGAGCTGGTGACCAACCGCCTCAACAAGGGCTGACGCCGCGGCGACCGGGGAGCGCCAGCGCGGCGCTCCCCTCCCGCGCCGGCCGGCGCCGCCGCCGCGGCGCGCGTGCATGCAAGGGGAAGAGATGTCGCCAAAGGGCTGCCTGTCGACCTCCTTCCTGCTCCTGCTCTCGCTCTGGTCGCTGCTGGTCGGTGGACTGATCGTCGCGGGCTGGATCGGGGCGGGCCTCCTCGAGTTCTTCCTGCGCGCCGCGCTGGCCGACCTGTCCGGGGCGCGGCACGTGGCGCAGGAGGTCCTCGACATGCTGCGCGCGATCGGCTTCGGCGCCATGGCCGGGCTCTGGGCCGTCGGCGCGGCCGTTCTGCTCGCGCTCTGGATCGCCTTCCGCCGCGGCGCGGAGGAAGCGCCCCGGCGCCCCGGCGCCGGGCGCGTGATCGACATCAAGGCCGTGGTCGTCGAGCGGCACGAGGCGCGCGGCGAGACGCGGACGGACGCGCGCGACGACGGGCCGGGCCGGCTCCCGCCGCCGGGCCCGCCGCGCCCATGACCCCCGGGCCATCGACACCTGCACCCATGGCCCGCGCGAGATGACGCGCGGCGGGCTCCTCTTCGCGGGCAAGCTCCTGGTCTCGGCGGGCCTGCTCCTCTTCCTGCTGAACAAGGTGCAGATCGCTCCCGTCCTCGGGCGGTTCGCGGACGCCGACGTTGCGCCCATGCTCGCCGCCTTCGCCGTGTTCCTCGGCCAGATGGCGTTGACGGCCCTGCGCTACGCGCGCGTGGGCGACGCGCTCGGCGCGCCGATGGATTCGGCGACCGCGCTGCGCCTCGTCCTCGTCGGGCATTTCTTCGGCCAGGCGCTGCCCTCGGCCGTGGGTGGCGACGCGGTGCGCATATGGATGGCGACGCGGCTCGGCATCCCGCTCGGCCGCGCGGCGAGCGCGGTGCTCTGCGACCGCGGCGTCGCCTTCCTCGTCCTGATGGCGATCGCGCTCGCCTGCGCGCCGCTCTTCCTCGCGCGCATCGCCGACGAGGGCGCCCGGCTCTTCCTCCTCGCCCCGGCCCTCGCGGTCGCGGGCGCTGCGATCGCCATCGCGCTGGCGCGCGAGGCGAACCTCGCCTGGCTCGCGGCGCGCGGCGTGCCGCATGCGCCGCTCGCGCTGGCGCGCGACATCCGCGCGACGACGCGCGGGCCGGGCGCGGCCGCGATCGTCGCGCTCGCGCTCGCCGCGCAGCTCGGCTTCATCGCCTCGGTCTGGCTTGCCGCGCGCGGCCTCGGCCTCGCGGTCGACCTCGCCGACTGCCTCGTCGTCATGCCACCCGTGATCCTCGCCACGCTGCTGCCGGTGTCGGTCGCCGGCTGGGGCGTGCGCGAGGGCGCGATGGTCTTCGGCTTCGGGCTGCTCGGCGTCGCGGCGGCGGACGCGCTGGCGTTGTCGATCCTGGTCGGCCTCGCCAACGTGCTGGCGGGCCTGCCCGGCGCCGCGCTCTGGCTGGCCGGGCGGCGGGTCAGGTCGTCCGGCTGACGATCCGTCCCGGCGTGGCGGTGTCCTGGTCGCGCTCGAAGACGAGCTCGCGCTCGTGGAAGGCGCGCAGGCTCGCGCGATGGCCGATCGAGACGATCGCCGTGCGGGGCAGGCGCTCGCGCAGCAGCGCGTAGAGCCGCGCCTCCGAGGCCTCGTCGATCGCCGCCGTCGCCTCGTCGAGGAAGAGCCAGTCCGGCTCCAGCACCAGCGCGCGCGCGATCGCGAGGCGCTGCTGCTCGCCACCGGACAGGCGCTGCGCCCAGTGCGCGCTCTCGCCCAGCGCCGGCGCGAGATGGCCGAGCCCGACATCGCCGAGGATGCGCGCGAGGCGCTCCTCGCCGGTCGGCACGCCGCGATCGGGATAGCGCAGCGCCTCGGCCAGCGTGCCGATCGGCATGTAGGGGCGCTGCGGCAGGAAGAGCGGGCGCGCGCCCTCCGGCACGAGGATGCGCCCGGCGCCATGGGGCCAGATGCCCGCCACGGCGCGGAACAGCGTCGACTTGCCCGAGCCCGAGGCACCGGTGACGAGCACGCGCTCGCCCGGCGCGATGGCGAGCGAGATGCCGGAGGCGAGCACGCGGCCATCGGGCAGGCCGAGCGCGACGTCCTCCAGCGCGATGCCCGCGCGCGTCGCGCGCGCGAGCATGGGGCCGCCCTCGCCGGCATCCGCTTCCTCGGCGCGCGCGATCGCCTTCTCGAAGCCGGTGAGGCGATCGACCACCGCGCGCCATTGCGCGACGTCGGCATAGGCATCGACGAAGAAGCTGAGCGCGCCCTGGACCTGGCCGAAGGCGCCGGCGACCTGCGTCAGCCCGCCCAGCGGGATGGCGCCGGAGAAATAGCGCGGCGCGGCGACGATGATCGGGAAGATCGTGGCGGCGAGGCCGTAGAGCGTCGAGACGGCGAAGACGTCCTTCTGCACCGACATCAGCCCGTGCCAGTTGCGCACGACGGCGGCGAAGCGCGCGAGGAAGGAGCGGCGCTCGTCCTCCTCGGCGCGATGCAGCGCCACGGCCTCGGCGTTCTCGCGGAAGCGCACCAGTCCGAAGCGGAAATCCGCCTCGTGGCGCTGCTGCTCGAAGGTCAGGCCGACCAGCCGCCTGCCGACGAGATGCGTGACCCAGGTCCCGGCGACCGCGTAGGCCAGCGCGACCCAGACCATGTAGCCCGGCACCTCGACGCCCAGCACCTCGATGCTGCCGGAGAGCTGCCAGAGCACGACGACGAAGGACAGGAGCGTCACCACCTGCTGCAGCAGGTCGAGCGTCAGGCGCAGCGTGACGTCGACGAAGAGCTTCACGTCCTCGGCGATGCGCTGGTCCGGGTTGTCGGTCTGGCGATCGACGAGCTGGATCCTGTAGTAGGCGCGGTGCGCGAGCCAGCGCGACAGCAGGTGCTCGGTCATCCAGGCGCGCCAGCGGATGCGCAGCCACATGCCGAGATAGAGCCGCGCCAGGCCGAAGATGACGTAGACGAGGACGATCGCCGACCAGTCGCCGAGCAGCCGCCAGAACGCCGCCTCGTTCCTGTCCTGGAGCGCGTTGAAGAAGTCGCCGTTCCAGGAATTGAGGCGGACGTTCAGGTAGACGAGCAGGAGGCTGATCGAGACGATCGCGGCAAGCAGCACCCGGCCCGCCGCGCGATCGGCGGAGACCCAGTAGGGCCGCGTCAGCGCCCAGAGGTCGCGCAGGAAGGGCCGCAATCCGGCCATCGCGCCGCCCCCGCGTGCCGCCTCAGAAATCGACGCAGCGCCCGTCGCGCTCCCAGTCCCCGTAGCGCGTCGGCTCGAGGCCGCGCGGGCCGCCCTGCTCGGGGACGCGCGGCTTCGCCGGCGGCGCAGCTGCGGGCGTCGCCGCGCCGGGCGCCGGGCTGGCCGTGGCTTGCGCCGGGGGGTTGGCGGGGCCGTCCTTGCGATCGCTCATGGCCCGGGACTTAGGCGCGGGAGTGCCGTCGAGGCAAGCCCCGATGCGAGCCCGTGAAGAGAAGCCCTCCCCTCCAGGGTCGGAGGCTCCTCCCCTGGCCGCGCATCGCGCGGCTGGGGGAGGTGGCGCGCGCCGAAAGGCGCGCGACG
>CANMWW010000092.1 GCA_947500965.1 Alphaproteobacteria bacterium | reverse complement strand
GGGATACCGAGGTTCCGACCGCGGTCCATCGAGGCGCGCCGCGGGCTCGCTGGCCGGTGCCGCGATGGAGGAGTCGCGCCCGGACACGTCGATGCTCCGAACGGCGTTGCCGCGCCCGTCATCGCCCAGCTCGACCGGCCTGACGGTCGCGAGCATCGCGAGGAAGCGCTGCTGCGCGGCGGCATCGACGCCACCCCGGCGCTCGACGCCCTGCCTCGCCAATGCAACGCTCCGGATCGGATCATTCATCGTCACGCTCCATGCGGTCGCCTGACACTAGGGACCACCAAGAAATCATCAGGCGCACTGCGCCCACGCCCCGACGAAGCAAGCGTCGTGCCAGCGCGATGGAACGGATGCCCGTCGTCTTCGAACTCTCCGCCTACCTGGGCCATGCGCCGCTGCTGCTGCGCTTCACGGCGATGCTGATGGCGCTGCCGCTCACCGGCGACGCCTTCGCGGCGATGCGCTGGCGCTTCGCGCTGGCCCTGTGCCTGACCGCCCTTCTCGGGGGCGTGGCGCCGGAGTTCCCTGGTGGACGCGGCCTCGCCGAGGCATGCGCCGCCGCCGCCAGCGAGGGACTGGTGATCGGGCTGGCGGGGCGCGCCCTGGTGATCGCGATGCAGATGGCCGGCGCCGTCGTCTCGAGCACGATCGGGCTGCAGATGGCGGCCCAGACGAACCCGCTCGAGGCGCAGCAATCCGGCCTGGTGGACATCATATTCGTGTTCGCCGGGCTCGTGCTCCTGCTCGACCTCGGCTTCCTCCACATGCTCCTTGCGCTGCCGCCGGGATCCGCGGCGGCCGGAGGCGCCGGGCTTCGCGACGCGATATCGGTCTCGGGCCGCGCGATCGTCCTCGGCCTCGTGATGGCGGCGCCGGTCGCCATCTTCAATACCGCCGTCAACGCCGCGTCCGGGCTCGCGAACCGCTTCCTGCCAGCCTTCCCCATATCGATGCTGGCCATGCCGCTGCAGATCCTCGCGGGCTTCGCGCTGATCGGGGGGATGCTCTCGAGCCCGGCGCTGCGGGCGGTCGCCACCGAATTCCTGCGCTCGCTCGGTGGGTGACCGGCAAGATTCTTGGCGGCGGCGACTGGCACGGGTCTTGCGGGAGGGTCGACGGTCATGTCCCTGCTCGCATCCATAAACAGCTCGCTCTCGGGGCTCGGCGTCGCCCAGCGCTCGATCGAGGTCCTGTCGACCAACGTCTCGAACGCCAGCAATCCCGACTACGTGCGCGAGAACGCGGTCGTCACGTCGAGGCTCGGCGGCGGCGTGGAGATCGCTTCGATCGAGCGCTTCGTCGACCGGTTCCTGGCCGCCAAGCTCGGCGACGCGCGCAGCGACCTCGCGGCGGCCGCGAGCGCCGCCGACACCCGCCAGCGCATCGAGGACATCGTGGCGGGCGGCGACGAGGCCGCGCGGCTCGACACGATGCTCGCCGGCTTCCGCGCGGACGTCGCGCGAGCCGCCGCCTCTCCATCGGATCCCGTGCTGCGTCGCGCCATAACGGTGAGCGCGGACCGGCTGGCGCGACGGCTCAACGAGATGTCCGGGCTCCTTTCCGAACTGCGCGGGGCCCTCGACGCGCGCTACGCGGAGCTTGCATCCGACCTCGCGACCCGGCTCGGCGAGCTCGGCACGTCGAACCGCACGATCGTCACGACCGCATACGACACCAGCGCGCTCCGCACGCTCGAGGACAGGCGCGACGCGATCATCGCCCAGATCAGCGAGCTCCTGCCCGTCAACCGATTCGATCGCGGATCGCGCGACATCGCGCTCTACGCGGGCCAGGGCCGCCCTCTCTTCGACCTCGGCCCGGCGCGCATCGAGGTGCGCCACGGCCCCGAGGGCGCGAGCCTGCTCCTCGACGGGACCGCGATCGACGGCGAGATCGCCGGTGGCGAGCTCGGTGCCCTCCGGCAACTGCGCGACGATGCCATCCCCGGCATCCTCACCGGCCTCGACGAGATCGCGGCCGAGCTGGCCGCGGCGGTCAATGGCGCTCATGCCGCCGCGATCTCGCCCGCTCGGCGTTCAAGCTGGACGGCCGGCTATTCGTTCGATTCGTTCCAGCAGGTGGACCTTTCCAGTACGACCATCCTGCTGCGCGACGAGATTGGCCGCGTGGTCGCGCAGCTCGGCTTCGCCGCGGGGACGACGGCGCACGACACGGCGAGCCTGCGATCCGCCTTGGAGGCGAAACTCGATCCTGGCGGCGAACCATACCTCGACGTCGCGCGCGACGATGGCCGCATATCCATCACCGTGAACCAGGCAAGCCGCGCGCGCGGGCTCTCCATCGAGATCGTGTCCGGCGGCATCGGGCCAGGACTTAAGCAGGCGCTGCACCTCGACGACGTGTTCGTCGGTGCCGCATCCGCGGATTCCCTCGCCTTCGAGGTCCGCATCGCCGCCGATGCCGGCGCACCGGCGTCCGCGACGCTTCGCGTCGCCGGGGACCCGAGGCGCCTGGAGGGCATGGTCGGCCGCGAGATCGCCTTCCCCGGCCCGGTCGCCGGGGAACTGGACCTGCGCCGGGTGGTCGCCTGGGACGCCGCGACGCAGACCGCGACCCTCGACCGGCCGTGGGGCAGCGCGGTCCCGCAGGCTGGCACCGTGTTCCGCGCCTTCCTGCCATCCGCAAGGACCATCATGGCGCGGGCGGACCTCCTGGCGGACCCGGGGCGGCTCGCGACGGGCGTCGTCGACCCGGCAGCCGACCTGGTCGGCGCGCTGGCTGGCGGGGTGGGCGACGGCCGCGGCCTCGAGGCCATGGCATCTTCGCTGGAGGCGACGCGCGCCATCATCGCGGACCCCGAGGGGCGCCGCGCAAACCTCGCCTCGATGGTGCGCGACAGGCTCGCCGAAGCGGCAGGCGCGAACGCGGACGCGCAGGCGCGCCGCGCCGAGAGCGCGGCGGTGCAGGACGCCCTCGCGCAGCAATTCGCGTCGCTCAGCGGCGTGAACGTGGACGAGGAGATGGCGCAGCTGATCCTGCTGCAGAACGCCTACGCCGCCTCCGCCCGCGTGCTCTCGACCATCGGCGACCTCTTCCAGCGCCTGCTCCAGGTCTGACCCATGCGCATAGGCACCTTCCAGTCCCTCTCCTCGCGCGTGAGCTCGGTGCTCGAGCAGCAACGCCAGATGTCCACCCTGCAGACGCAGGCGACCAGCGGTCGGCGCGACACGCGGCTGTCCGACCTCGGCGCGAGCGCCGGCCGGCTGCTGGACATCGGCAACGAGAAGAATGGCATCCTCGCCGCGATGGACACGCTCAAGGGACTCGGGCGGACGCTCGACGCGACCGACGAGGCGATCGGCAACCTCCAGGACGTCGCCCAGCGAGCCCGGGCCATGCTGGTCCAGGCGATGGGCGTCACGAATCCCAAGGTCGACCTCTACCAGGTCGCGGCGCAGGCACGGGCGATGCTCGACGACGCGCTCAACGTCCTGAACAGGCAGTCCGAAGGGCGCTTCCTCTTCAACGATATCGCGCCGGACACGCCCCCGGCGGCCTTCCGCGACGAATGGACCGTGGCGTTCGACCGGTCGGCGCCCGCGACCCGCATCACCGCGACCTTCGCCGACGGGCTCGCGGTCGAGGCGCCGGTCGCGACGCAAGGCGGCCTGATCGACGCCGGCGCGACGGCCGACAACCTGCGCGCGGCGCTCGCCGCGGCGGGCAGGCTCGGCGCGGTCGTCGAGATCAGGGCGGATACCGGCGCGCTCTACATCCTCGGCAATGTCGGGGACGCCACGCCGGGCGGCGTCGTCTCCATCGCGACCGATGTCGCCGGTGCGGCCGAGGCGCGCGTCCGCAACACCCGGGAACGGGCGGACATCGACGTGCGCACCGTCGACTACGCGACGGCCGGCGGCACGCGCGACGCGCTCGCGCGACGCGTGACGGGCGGCATCTCGATCGCGCCGACGGCGCGCGTCGACGACCCCGCCATCGAGAAGCTCGTGCGCGCCCTGCGGCAGCTCGAGAACGCCGACATGCAGGGACCGGACGGCCTCCGCCTCACGAAGCAGGCGAACGCGCTGCTGATCGAGTCGATCGAGGACTTCGGCGGGCTCCGCGCCGCGCTCGGGCTTCGGGCAGGAGAGGTCGAGCAGCTGCAGTCAAGCTTCGAGACCGCGCTCATCGGGGCCGAATCGACCAGTTCGGAGATAAGAGACGTCGATGTCGCGGAACTGATGTCCAAGATCGCCGCCCAGCAGGTCCAGCTCGAGGCCGCCTACATGATGCTGTCGAAGTTCGGCGAACTCTCCCTTGTCAACCACATGCGCTGAGGCGCCAGCGATGCTCGCCGAGATCTCCCGCCGTCTTCCCTCCGCGCCGCCGCCACCGAACCTCGGCTTCGCGCGCGAGCCCGCGCTCGCCGACCCGCGGGACAACGTCTTCCAGACGCGCGTCGGCCCGCGATGGATCGATCCGGCGCTCGTCATCGACATGCCCGGGGGACTGGCCGGCTTCCCGGCGCTGCGCTCCTTCGCCGGGATCCAGCTCGAGCGCGCGCGCTTCGGGCCGCTCAACCTGCTGCAGAGCCTCGAGGACCCGCGCGTCGCGTTCCTCGTCTTCCCCGACGCGCCGGGGGCCTCCCTCTACGTGCGCGAGCATGTCCTCGCTGCATGCGCGGACGAAGGCTTCGACCCGGCCGCCACGGCGGTCCTGGTGATCGCCAACGCGCGCGCCGAGAGCGGCGTGACGCTCAACCTCCGCGCGCCGATCCTGCTCGAGACGCGGCGCAGGACCGCCGCGCAGCACATCATGGCGGAGGGCGAATACCCCATCCGCCACGTTCCCTGAGCCAGCGCATGGCGGACATCTCCACCCGCTACCGCGAGACGTCGATAGACGCCGCCAACAAGGCGCGCCTCGTCCAGATGCTGCTCGGGCGGGCGATCCAGCATGCGCGCGCCGGCGCAGCGGCGGCGGCCGAAGGCCGCATCGAGGCGAGGTTCAACGAGAACCTGCGCATCGCCGAGATCGTGACCGTGCTGCGCGGCCACCTCGACCTCGAGCGCGGCGGCGCCATCGCCCGCCAGCTCGACACGATCTACGGCCATGTCCTGGTCGTCGTCATGAAGATCGACGTGCGCGGCGACGCATCCCTCTACGACCACGTCCTCGCGCTTTTCTCCGACCTCGAGCGTGCCTGGGCGGAGATCGCCCGCACCCCCGCCCCACCTGCGCCAACGGCGCCAGCGCCCGGGCCGGCGGCGCGGCCGGCCCAGGACGGAGGGGCCCGTGCGGGGTTTTCGCTGCGCGCGTGACGCCGTCCTGGGCCTGGTCGCGGCCCTGCTCTGGCAGGGCGCAGCGATCGCCGCGTGCGAGCCGCCCGGGACGCTGAGCCGCGTCGACATCGCGCGGCTCGACCAGATCGCCGGTGCCAGCGGCGCGGCCCGCCGCCCGCTCGCCGCGTTCGCGGACGGCGACCTCGTCTACGCGGTCTTCGAGAAGCTTGCCGCGATCGTGGTCCCGCCCCCGCTCTCTGGGGCCTTCGCCGGCACGCTCGCGGGCGACCAGACCACCACGGTCATGCTTCGGCGCAGCCGCACGCAGGCCTTCGCCCCGGCGGTCGCGCCGCGCATCCGCGACGCAGGCGTGACGAAGGTCGTCCCGGTCTCTCGCAGCGACGAGCATTTCGTGTTGCAGAATGGCTTCGCGACCTATGTCGTGCTTCCCGGCACGTCGGGGGTCTCCGCGGGCGCGTGCATCGACGACCGCGCCGCGCTGCTCGCCTCGCGGGACTCGACGGTCGTACGGCTCGTCTCGGGTGGGCGCGTGCGGGAGCTCGGCGGCGAGCGCAGCATCGAGGCCGGCGCGACGCGACTTCTCCTCACGGCGTGCTGCGACCTCGAGGCGATGCGCCCCGACGACATCGACCTCGACCCCAGGCAGGTCGCCGACGCGGGTCGCTTTGCGCGCTACCTCGCGGCCGAGCGTTTCGCGGGCACGGACCTCTCGGTCGACTGGACGGCCGCGGGCCGCATCGCCCACGAGGTGCTGATGCAGGGCCGCACGCAGGAGGCGGCGCAGGTCCTGGCGCGCCTCGGCGGCATCGAGGCCGCGGCCGCGGCGCCCGCCGTCGCGATGCTCGCCGACCTCGCGAGCCTGGGCGCGCGCGTGGACATGCCCGCGTTCCCGCCGACGCCATCCTCCGTGCGCGAGTCGCGCGCGCGGATCGGGCTCGCCCGCAATCTCCTGTCGGCCTGCCGCGACCACGCGCTGGACGGGATCGCCGATCGCAGGGTGGATTTCGCCGAGGTCCTGCCGGACCTGCGCGTCCTGCCGACGGACATCGCCACGGCGATCCTGCTGTGCGACGGGCGGCGCCTCGCCCTCGCGGGCGACACGCGCGCCGCGCTGACCCGGCTGCGCGCGACCGATCGCCCTGCCGGCATCGAGGACAACCCGCAATGGCTCGTCCTCGACGCGTTCCTGCTGGCCAGGGCCGGGCAGGAGGAACTCTCGGCCTTCCGCAAGCGCCGCCTGCGCGAACTCCTAGCCGAGAACGGGGAGCGCATCGACCTGCGCCCGATGGAGCGCTTCGCAAGCCCGGTCGAGCTTCTCGGCGACGAGTTCGTCGCCTCCTACCTGGCGGTCCGCGGCGGCAGCTTCGGCGATCGCAGGATCGACGTCGCCGCCATGTCCTCGGCGATCGCCAGCCTTCCACCGGCGGAACTCGCCGCGCGCATCGACAACCTCGCCTCCTGGCGCAGGACCATCGTCGAGCCGGCGCTCGCCGCGCGCATCGACCGCGCCATGGCGCGACGGCTGCTCGGGGCGGATGGCGTCGACGTCGCGGGCTCCCCGACCCACGCCTTTCAGGTCGCGTCGCTCTTCGCGGCCGCCCCGCACCTGCGCGACGTGGCGCAGGAGATGCGGCTCGCCAGTGCAGGCTTCGCCGCCTCGGCGGGGCTTGCCGACGCCGCACGGGGGGCGATCGGCGAATTCCTCGCCCTTGGGGGCCCGGAAGACGCCGCACGCATCCCGCGCTTCGAGCAGGCGCTGGACCGGTACGTCGCCGTCCGCCGCGCCATCGACGAGACGGCGCTCGCATCCGATCCTGTGTGGCAGTTCGAGGCGCGCGACGTCGCCCTCCGCGCCGCCCTCGCCGGAAAGCGCTCGGCCGTCCTGGCCGGCCTCGTCGGCGACGCCCTTGCCGCCGATCCATCCCGGGCCTCGGGGGACATGCCGGAACTGCGGCTGCTCGAGCGCCTGCGCGCGATCGACGCGCGGCCCTGACGGTCCGTTACGGACCATGTTCGATCCGCCGGGCCGCCGGGCCCGGACATGATCCTTGCACTGGATGGAGAACTCGATGGTCGACAGGGTAGCAGGTGGAGCGGACGCGGCGCGCCCGGCAGTCGTCAAGGCCGAGGCGACGGCGCCCCGGCGCGCTGCCGCCCTGCGAGAGGCCGTCGCGGCCGAGAACCGCGCATCCGTGGTTCCGCAAGGCCTCCTCGAGCACCGCGACGAGGGCCAGCCCGGAGCCCTCTATGACAGATCGCTCTGACGAGGCGCAGACCCCGGTAGGCGTGATCTCGAGCCTGGCGCTCGAGATCGCCCGCCTCGAGGTCGGCGTCCTGGGTGGAACCGCCACCGACGCG
>CANMWW010000091.1 GCA_947500965.1 Alphaproteobacteria bacterium | reverse complement strand
TTCCTGCAGCATCGCGTGGAGCAGGACGTTGGCGCCGGCCTCGATGTCCTCCGGGCGCGCGTCCTCGACCTCGTTGTGGCTGATGCCGCCGATGCAGGGGACGAAGATCATCGCGGCCGGCGCGACGCGCGCCATGTAGACCGCGTCGTGCCCCGCGCCGGAGACGATGTCGCGGTGGCTGTAGCCGTGGCGTCGTGCGCCGTCGCGCACCGCGTCGACCAGCCGCGCCTCG
The DNA here is from genome assembly GCA_947500965.1 of Alphaproteobacteria bacterium. GTDB lineage: Bacteria > Pseudomonadota > Alphaproteobacteria > CACIAM-22H2 > CACIAM-22H2 > CAIOSQ01. Next base: position 7,428 of record CANMWW010000091.1, on the reverse strand, counting down.
AAGGGCGTCGGCGGCGCGTACCAGAAATCCGCGATGTCGACCTCGAGCCCGCCCTCCGCGGCGATGGCGCGGCAGCCGCTCTTGAGCAGCGCCTCCATCGTGGAGAGCACCTCGTCGTCGGGATGGCGGAAATCGACCGTGAAGAACACCTCGCCGGGGATGGTGTTGCGCGAGTTCGGCTTCGACTGGATGACGCCGACCGTCGCGCAGGCGAGCGGCGGGCGCTCGCGCCCGATGCGGTTGACGAGGTCGATCATGCGCGCGGCGCCGACCAGCGCGTCGCGCCGGCGCGACATCGGGGTGGGGCCGGCATGCGCCTCCTGCCCCTTCACCGTGACCTCGAACCAGCGCTGGCCCTGCGAGCCGGTGACGACGCCGATCGTCGTGCCCTCCGCCTCGAGGATCGGGCCCTGCTCGATATGCGCCTCGAAATAGGCGCCGACCTGCCGCGCGCCGGGCTCGTCGGGGCCCGCGTGGCCGATGCGCGCGAGCTCGTCGCCGAAGCGCCTGCCCTCCATGTCCCGCTTGTCGAGGATCTCGTCGAGCGCGAAGACGCCGGCATGGACGCCCGAGCCCATCATCGCGGGCGAGAAGCGCGCGCCCTCCTCGTTGGTCCAGACCGCGACCTCGATCGGCGCCTCGGTGCGGATGCCGCGGTCGTCGAGGGTGCGGATGACCTCGAGCCCGGCGAGCACGCCGTAGATGCCGTCGAAGCGGCCACCCGTCGGCTGCGTGTCGAGATGCGAGCCGGTCATGACCGGCTTGCGCGAAGGGTCCGTGCCCGGGCGCCGCGCGAAGATGTTGCCGACGCGGTCCATCGAGATCGTGCAGCCCGCGGCGCGGCACCACGACATGAAGAGCTCGCGGCCCTCGCGGTCGAGGTCGGTGAGCGCGAGCCGGCACACCCCGCCCCTGGGCGTGGCGCCGATCCGCGCCATCTGCATCAGGCTGTCCCAGAGCCTCGAGCCGTCGATCGTCAGGTTGCGCATCGCCATTCCTCCGTCGCCCCGAGGGGCTCGATCATGCACCGCCACGCCGCGCGGCGGGAGGCCTCAGCCCCAGGCCGGCCGGGGAAAGGGAACGGACGCGCGCGCGAGCAGCTCCGCCCCGCCCTTGGTCCAGGAGATCGTGTTGACCTGCCCGCCGAGGATCTCGCGCGGGGCGAGCGGCGCGAGCTCGGGCGCGTGCAGCGCCAGGGTCGCGGGGCCGTGGAAGGCGTCGCCCGGCGCCACGTCGCGCATGCGCGCGAGGAAGAGCTCGCGCTGGACGCATTCCGCGGCCGGGTCCGGCAGCGCGCGCTCCACGAAGAAGCCCACGAAGGGGGGCTGCGGCACGGCGAGCGGGCCCGCGGCCGCGATGCGCAGGCCGGCCTCCAGCACCGGGCGGCCGAGGCGCGAGACGAGGCCCGTGCAGCGATCGCCCGGCTTCCAGCCGCGCTGCGGATGCGGCGCGGTCAGCGCGAGCGTGCCGAGGCGCTGCGGCCAGCCATACATCTCGCGGCCGACCGCCAGCTCGGCGTCGCCGTCGGTCCACAGGAACGGATCCCAGTAGCCGATCGTGCCCGCATGCGAGGCGGCGATGCCGACGACGCTCTCGTGGAACTGGCTCGCCTCGGGATGGGCCTGCGCCCAGTCCCAGCCATGGCCGAGGTCGCAGGCGAGGCTGTGGACCGAGAAGCGCACCAGCGGCTCGCCCCAGGGCTCCAGCGGCGCGGGCAGCAGCGCGCGCACCGCCGCCGCGTCGCAGCGCGCGATGACGGTGAGCGAGCGGCCCGCGAAGCGCCAGGGCGGCGGGCCGTAGAGGGCGCCCTGCCCCGAGGGATCGATGGGCGCGACGAAGCCGGGGGACAGGGGGGCTGGATCCTTCATGGCGCGAGCATCGCGCGAAAACCCCGCCGAGGGAACCGCCCGCCAATCCGGGCCTTGCGTCGGTCGCGCGCCTGTCGGACGCTCGGGAAAACGACCAGCGACAGGGAGCAAGAATGTCCAGGATCTCGTCCATCGCCGCGGCCCTTCCCGGCTGCGCCCTCGCCCTCGGCCTCCTCGCGGCGCCGGTGCCCGCCGCCGCGCAGCAGCAGAAGACGCTGAAAGTCGTCATGCATGCGGATGTCCGCACGCTCGATCCCTTCTGGACCACGCAGACCATCGCCGGCATCCACGGCATGATGATCTACGACACGCTCTTCTCGAGCGACGACAAGCTCGAGGCGAAGCCGCAGATGGTCGAGAGCTGGACCGTGAGCGAGGATCGCCGCACCTACCGCTTCACCCTGCGCGAGGGGCTGCGCTTCCACGACGGCAGCCCCGTCACGACGCGCGACGTGATCGCCTCGCTGCAGCGCTGGGGCAAGCGCGACGGCGCCGGCAGGGAGCTCTTCGCGCAGACGCAGGGGCTCGAGGCGATCGACGCGCGGACCTTCGCGTGGAACCTGTCGGCCCCATACGGGCTCCTGCTCGACACGCTCGCCAAGAGCGGCACCAGCGTCCCCTTCATCATGCGCGAGAAGGAAGCGCTGGTGGATCCGTTCCAGCAGATCCAGGAGGCCGTCGGCTCCGGCCCCTTCGCCTTCAAGCGCGATGAATGGGTCCCGGGCAGCAAGACGGTCTATGTCCGGTTCAACGACTACGTCCCGCGCAAGGAACCGCCCTCGGGGCATGCGGGCGGCAAGGTCGCCAAGGTCGACCGCGTCGAGTTCGTGTGGATGCCCGACCCGCAGACCGCGCAGGCCGCGCTCATCGCGGGCGAGATCGACTTCCTGGAGAACCCGCTGCCCGACTTCCTGCCGATGCTGGCGCGCACGCCCGGCGTCAAGCTCGAAACCCATCCGGCGATGGGCACGGCCGGCATCATCCAGCTCAACCACCTGCACCCGCCCTTCAACGACGTGCGCGCGCGCCAGGCGATGCTGCACGTCGTGCACATGCCGGACTTCCTGAACACCATCGCGGCCGACCCGCAGCTGCAGACCGTCTGCTACTCGTTCTTCGGCTGCGGCGTGGCGATGGAGACCGATGCCGGCAGCGAGGCCTATCGCGCGCCGAAGGACTTCCGCAAGGCCGAGGCGCTGTTCCGCGCCGCCGGGTACAAGGGCGAGAAGATCACGATCCTGCACGCCACGGACCACCAGTACATCAACCCCGCGAACCTCGTGCTCATCCAGCAGATGCGCGATGCGAAGTTCCTGAACCTCGACGTGCAGGCGATGGACTGGGGCACGGTGGTCACGCGCCGCGCGAAGAAGGAGCCGCCGGCGCAGGGCGGCTGGAACATCTTCATCACCGGCACCACGGTCCTGAACTCCGCGACGCCGGTGACGCACACGGCGCTGTCGATGGGCTGCGAGAGGGCATGGTTCGGATGGCCGTGCGACAAGGACTACGAGGCACTGCGCGCCAGCTGGGCCTTCGCGCCCGACCTCGCCGCGCGCAAGCGCATCGCCGCGGAGATCTCGCGCAAGGCCTACGAGCTCGTGCCCTACATCCACTTCAGCCAGTGGCGGAACCCGGTCGCCTACCGCTCCGACCGGCTGTCGGGCGTGATCACCACGCCCTCGCTGCCGCCGATGTGGAACATCGAGAAGAAGTGAGGCGCGCGGCCGCGGGCCGGGCCGCGCCAGCGGCTCAGCCCGCGGCGACGCGCGCGTTCGATTCCTCGAAGAGGCGCATGTTCTTCTCGACGTCGTAGGGCTTCTCGCGCAGCGTCTCCGCGTCCCACTCGCTGCGCCCGTCGGCGAAGAAGTCGCCGCCATAGACATGCAGCGCCGCGGTCAGCCGCGGGATCGGGTTGGTGACGGAGTGGACGATGTCGCGGCCGAGCGGCACGCAGTCCCCGACCGAGAGCGCATGCGCGCCAGCGGCCTCGATGCGGCCATTGGGGTCGCCCTCGATGCGGCGCCAGAAGATGTTGTCCTCGCGCCCCGTGTAGATGCCGATCACCGCCCACATGCGATGGTTGTGCGGCATCAGCGTCATCATCGGGCCCCAGACGAGGTTGAGGATCGTCAGCGTCGGGGAGCGATGAATCCGCTGCACGCCCGCGCGGGTCGGCTCGCCCAGTCCGGCGAGGACGGCCGCGGGATCGCGGACGGCGCGCGCCACGACCTCGCGCACCGCCTTGTGGCTCGGGTCCTGGGCGACCGCCTGCCTGCAATCCTCGACGAAGCGATCGATGTCGAATGCCGCCATGTGCCTCCGCCCTCCCGGGTCCGCGCGCGGCGACGATGGACCGCGCGCGCCCGGGGATCAAGCGGCGGCGTTCAGCGCATCGCGGCTTCGTGGCGGCGGCTGACCTCGGCCCAGTTCACGACGTTCCACCAGGTCGTGACGTAGTCGGCGCGGCGGTTCTGGTACTTGAGGTAGTAGGCATGCTCCCAGACATCGAGGCCGAGCACCGGCGTGCCGCGCTCGATCCCCGCGACATCCATCAGCGGGTTGTCCTGGTTGGCCGTCGAGGTGATCGCGAGCTTGCGGTCCGCCGTGACCACGAGCCACGCCCAGCCCGATCCGAAGCGGGTGAGCGCGGCCTGGTCGAAGCGCTTCTTCATCTCGTCGAAGGAGCCGAAGGCCGCGTCGATCGCGGCGGCGAGGGCGGCCGAGGGCCTGCCCGACTGGCTGGCCGGCGCCATCACCTCCCAGAACAGGGAATGGTTGTAGTGCCCACCCAGCGCGTTGCGCGCGGCCACCGGGTGCTTCGAGATCTCGCGCAGCGTCGCCTCGACCGCGTCGGGCCTGAGCGCGGGGTTGTCCTTCGCCTGCGCGTTCAGCGCGGTGATGAAGGCCTGGTGGTGGCGACCGTGGTGGATCTCCATCGTCATCGTGTCGATGTGCGGCTCCAGCGCGCCGGCGGCATAGGGCAGCGGCGGCAGCGCGAACTGCGCGAGCGCCGCCCCCGGGATGGCGGCAAGGGCGAGCGCGAGCGCCCCGGCGAGGGCGCGAAGACCTGACGGCATGGGGACCTCCCTGATCCATTGGCCGGGGCAATCCCCCGGCGTGCTCCGACATGTGGCAGGATCGCGCCCCGGCAAGCCGCGCCGCGCTTGATCGCCGCGCGGGAGATGCCTAGGTGGTCCTTCCTTCCCCGAGGGGTTTTCGCGCGATGACGGACGATTCCAGCGCCAGGCTCTGGCACGGCACCACGATCCTGTCCGTCCGCCGGGGCGGCAAGGTCGTGATCGCGGGCGACGGCCAGGTCAGCCTCGGCGCCACGGTGATCAAGGCCAATGCGCGCAAGGTGCGCCGGCTGGGCGGCGGCGCGATCCTCGCGGGCTTCGCCGGCGCCACGGCCGACGCCTTCACCCTGTTCGAGCGGCTTGAGGCGAAGCTGGAGCAGCATCCGGGCCAGCTCGCCCGCGCCTGCGTCGAGCTCGCCAAGGACTGGCGCACCGACCGCTACCTGCGCCGCCTCGAGGCGATGATGGCGGTCGCCGACCGCGAGGTCTCCCTCGTCCTGACCGGCACGGGCGACGTCCTCGAGCCCGAGGACGGGCTGGTCGGGATCGGCTCGGGCGGCAGCTATGCGCTCGCCGCGGCGCGCGCGCTCGCCGGCGTCGACGGGCTGTCCGCGCGCGAGATCGCGGAGCGCGCGATGCGCATCGCCGCCGACATCTGCGTCTACACGAACACCAACGTCGTCATCGAGGAGATCGGCTGACGCCGCGCGCTCAGTGCCTCCGCTCGAAGCGCTGCAACCCGACCGTTCCCGACCACGGATCCGCCTTCTCCTCCGCCACCAGCACGTAGCCGTGGCGGCCGTAGAGGGCGCGCGCGGCATCCAGACCGGCGAAGGTCGTCAGGTAGGACCGTCGATGGCCGCTCGCCTCGAGGAAGGCGTCGACGCGGCGCATGAGTTCGCCGCCGACCCCCTTGCCGCGCACGCGCGCCGACGCCACGAACCAGCGCAGGTGCGCGCCCTCGCCGCCCGCGTCCCTGCCGTCGACGGAGATCGTGGCGACGAGCGCGCCATCGGGCGCCCAGGCGCCGAGGAACAGGTCGCGCGACGCGTCGAAGCGGCCGTGGAACTCGCCCATCTCGAAGGCGAGCTTGCTCTCGAACTGCAGGCCGAAGCCCCAGTTCGGCGCGTAGTAGTCCATGTGCAGGGCCAGCGCCTGCGCGATCGCGCCTGGTCGCCAGCCGCCATACGCGATTCCGTCCATTCCCATCCCCTCCTGCGGGCGGGCGCACTCTAGCGCCCCCGGGACGCCGCGGCGGAAGGGGCTTCGCGCTTGATCGCCCCGCGCGCGGGGCCTACATGCGAAGACCCGCCGCGTGGCGCGGGGCACGTCCATCCGGGATCCCAAGATGACCAGCTTCTCCCCGCGCGAGATCGTCTCCGAGCTCGACCGCTTCATCGTCGGCCAGAACGCCGCCAAGCGGGCCGTCGCGATCGCCCTGCGCAACCGCTGGCGCCGCCTTCAGCTGTCGCCCGAGCTGCGCGAGGAGGTGCTGCCCAAGAACATCCTGATGATCGGGCCGACGGGCTGCGGCAAGACCGAGATCGCGCGGCGCCTCGCGCGCCTCGCCCAGGCACCCTTCCTGAAGGTCGAGGCGACCAAGTTCACCGAGGTGGGCTATGTCGGGCGCGACGTCGAGTCGATCGCGCGCGACCTGCTCGAGGTCGCGATCGGGATGACGCGCGAGCGGCTGCGCAAGGACGTGCGCGCGCGCGCCGAGCTCGCCGCCGAGGAGCGCGTGCTCGACGCGCTGGTCGGCGAGAACGCCTCGTCGGAGACGCGCCAGAAGTTCCGTCGCATGCTGCGCGAGGGCGCGCTCGACCAGCGCGAGATCGAGGTCCAGCTGCAGGATGGCGGCGGCCTCCAGGTGCCGCAGATGGACATGCCCGGCATGCCCGGCGCGCAGATGGGCGTCATCAACCTCGGCGAGATGCTCGGCAAGGCCTTCGGCGGCAGGTCGCGGCCGCGCCGCATGAGCGTGCGCGAGAGCCACGACATCCTGATCGGCGAGGAATCCGACAAGCTGCTCGACCAGGAGCGCGTGCTGCGCGAGGCGAAGGCCGCGGTGGAGCAGAACGGCATCGTCTTCATCGACGAGATCGACAAGATCAGCGCGCGCGAGGGCCGCTCGGGCGCCGATGTCAGCCGCGAGGGCGTGCAGCGCGACCTGCTGCCGCTCATCGAGGGCACGACCGTGGCGACCAAGCACGGGCCGGTGAAGACCGACCACGTGCTGTTCATCGCCTCCGGCGCCTTCCACCTTGCCAAGCCCTCCGACCTCCTCCCGGAGCTGCAAGGCCGCCTGCCGATCCGGGTCGAGCTCAAGGGCCTGGAGCGCGAGGACTTCGTGCGCATCCTCACGGAACCCGAGAACAGCCTGCTGCGCCAGTACCAGGCGCTGCTGAAGACCGAGGACGTGGCGCTCGACTTCGCCGAGGACGGCATCGAGGAGATCGCGCGGCTCGCCGCCGAGGTGAACC
>CANMWW010000090.1 GCA_947500965.1 Alphaproteobacteria bacterium | reverse complement strand
CCGATCTGTCGAGGCCTTCGCCACCTGGCTGCGGCACCTTCGCGACGGCGGGATGCTCGCGGTCCACGTCTCGAACAAGTACCTCGACCTCGCGCCGGTCGTGCGCCTCGCGGCCGAGCGCGCCGGGTGGCAGGCGCGCCTCGTCGAGGATGCGGGCGACGAGGAGGACGAGGTCACCTCGGCCTCGAGCTGGGTGCTCGTCGCGCGCGGCGGCGACATCCCGGGCGAGGAGATCGCGGTCCCGCCGGGGCTGCGCGCCTGGCGCGACGACTACTCGAGCCTCTTCGCGGTGCTGCGCGCGCGCTAGCTCGCGGCCGGCGTTCACTCCGCCGCAGCGCGCCCCGGCTGCGCCGCGCGCACCGGCAGTAGGACGCTGAAGGTCGAGCCGCGCCCGGCGACCGATTCCACCTCCATGTCGCCGCCATGCATGCGCACGAGCTCGCGCGCCAGATGGAGGCCGATGCCCGTGCCTGGCAGGCCCGCCGAGGTGCGGGCGCGGAAGAACCGGGTGAAGAGCCGCGGCAGGTCCTCCGCGTCGATGCCCACGCCCATGTCGGCGAAGGCGACCTCGGCGCGGTCGCCGCGAAGGCGCGCCGACACGCGCACGACCCGCGAAACGCCAGAGTACTTGACCGCGTTCGACAGCAGGTTGGCGAAGACCTGCTCGAGCAGCCTCGGGTCGGCGTCGATCGCGGGCAGGTCGTCGGCGACCTCGAGCGCGACGTCGAACTCGGGCGAGATCTGGCGCTGGCGCTCGCAGACCTCCGCGAGCACGGCGCCAGCGTCGACCGGCACGGCGGCCAGGTGGAGATGTCCTTCCTCGAGGCGCGCGGCGCCCAGCGTGCGCTCGATGATGTGGACCATCCGGGACACCGAGCCGCGGATGCGGTCAAGCCGCTTGGTGATCTCGTCGTCTCCGGCGATGCGTGCCGCGATGCGCTGCGCCGCGCCGTCGATCACGGCGAGCGGCGTGCGGAACTCGTGGCTCGCCATCGCGACGAAGCGGCGCTGGGCGGCGGCGGCCTCGCGTTCCGAGACGAGGGCGCGCCGCAGCGCGCGCTCGCTCTCCTGCAGCTGCTCGAGCAGCCTGTGTTCCTCGGTGATGTCGCGGTAGGTGGAGACGGTGCCGCCATCGCTCGTGGGGGACTCGGAGACGGCGAGCACGCGGCCATTCGAGTAGGGGATCGTCCGCTCGCCCGAGCGCATGCGGTGGAGCCGGATCCGCTCAGCGACCGACGCCTCGGCCGCCAGACCGGCCTCCCTTCCCTGGGCATGCGCCGAGGCGATCGCGGCGCGGCAGGCATCCGCGAAGGTGATTCCGGGCGCGAGATGGTCGGCCATCCCGGGATGGAGCTCCACGTAGCGCTCGTTCCAGGCGACCAGCCTGTCATGCGCGTCCCAGAGTGCGAAGCCGTCGCGCATCGCGGAGATGCCGTCGCGGAAGCGCGCCTCGCTGATCAGCAGGTTGCGCCGGGTGGCGTCGAGGCTGCGGCTGCCGCGCGCGGCCTGCGCCTCGGCCCTGGCGCGGCCTCGCAGCAGGCGGCGATGCACGGCCAGCGCCAGCGCGATCGCGGCGATGGCGAGCGCGAGATGGAGCGCGAGCCGATGGTCGGCCTCCTCGAACCAGGACGCGAGCAGCCCGTCCATCGGCATGGTGACGACGGCGTCGATGCCGCGCTCGCCGATCGTCCTGTGGACGACGAATCGCCGTGCGCCGTCGATCACGGAGCGCACCTCCAGCACCTGTCCGTCGGCCCGCCCCTGGATCAGGCTCTTGGTCCAGGGCGAGAGCGGCTCGAGGTTTCCGCCCGGCGGCCTCGGGGGGCGGAGCAGCAGCTTGCCGTCGTGGCGCACGAGCAGCAGCGTCGTGCGCTCCACGTCGGGGATGTCGACATAGAGCGACAGGAACCGCTCGGCCGGGACATTGGACTTCACGATGCCGACGACGCGGCCGTCCGGACCGCGCACGCATGCCGAGAGGGCGATGCTGTCATAGGCCCCGCCATGCGGCGGGGCGATGACGAGGTCCGGCGCGCCGTGGGACATGTGGCGGGCCAGGGTTTCGCTGCCCGCGATGCTGGCGGGTGGCCGGGGCGCGGCCTGGCTTCCCGTGGCGAGCAGCGCGCCCTCGCCGTCGTAGATGGCGATGCCGCCAGGCAGCCCGCCCTGGAGCGAATGGGCGCGGGCGACGCTCGCCTGGAGCCCGTCGCGCGCCGGACCGAACAATCCGGGTGACTTTCCGAGATATTCCGCGAGGCGCTGCAACTCGAGGCCGGTCGCCGCGAAGACCACGTCCGCATGCCCGGCGATCGCCCGCGCGAGGGTCTCCGAGCGTGCCGTCTTCTCGCGCAGGTGGTCTTCCCAGGACCAGCACACGGAAAAGGCGAGAAAGACGCAGGCGACGATCGCCGGAGCCAGGCAGGCCGCCAGCAACACGCCGGGTCCGGTCTTCTTGCGCTCCATGGTCCGCCCCCGTGGCCGGCACCCGCTCCCCCGGGGGTGCCGGTGGAAGGCTAGCATGGCCCGGCGGCGGGGCGGGCGGGTTTGCGCCCCCTTGCCCGGGACCGCCCGGACCTCCTATAACGCCCCGCTTCCGACGGCGGCCACGGCCGGGACGGGCGCAATCCCGCGCCTTCGTCCCAGGGCATGCCCAACCGCCAAGTACCGAAGGAGACATGGAAAATGCCCAAGATGAAGACGAAGTCCTCGGCGCGAAAGCGCTTCAAGGTCAGCGCCACGGGCAAGGTGTTCGTCGGCGTCGCCAACAAGCGCCACAACATGCGCAAGCGCTCGAACCGCATGCTGCGCCAGGCGCGCGGCACCAAGCAGCTGAGCCCTGGCCACGCGGCCAAGGTCGTCAAGCAGTGGCTCCACGACTGAGCCGGGGAGAATAGTCATGGCACGCGTCAAGCGCGGCGTTACCGGCCGCGCACGTCACAAGGAAGTCATCAAGGCCGCCAAGGGCTATGTCGGCCGCTCCGGCAGCAGCTTCCGCCCGGCGCTCGAGCGCCTCGAGAAGGCCCTCCAGTACGCCTATCGCGACCGTCGCAACCGCAAGCGCGACTTCCGCGGGCTCTGGATCCAGCGCATCAACGCCGGCGCGCGGCTCCACGGCCTCACCTATTCGCGCCTGATGGACGGCATCAAGAAGGCCGGCATCGCGGTCGACCGCAAGGTCCTCGCCGACCTCGCCGTCACCGATCCGGATGGCTTCGGCGCGCTGGTCCAGCAGGCCAAGGCCGCCCTGGGCTGACCCGGCGCGAAGCGGACGCCACGGGAAGGGCCTGGCCGGCAAGCCGGGCCTTTTTCGTTTCGCGCCGCGCGCCGGTCCTTCCCCATCTCGAGACCACCCACCGGGAACCGACATGACGGACGACATCGCCGCCCTGGTCGCCGACGCCAGGACCCGCATCGCCGCCGCCCACGATGGCGCCGCGCTCGAGGCGCTGCGCGTCGAGTGGCTGGGCAAGAAGGGCCGCATCACCGAGCTCATGAAGACGCTGGGCGCCATCCAGGCCGACCAGCGCAAGGCCCGCGGCGCGGCGCTCAACGCCGCCAAGGACGAGGTCGCGGCGCTGGTCGAGGCGCGCGGCGCGACCCTCGCCGAGGCCGAGCTCGACGCGCGGCTGGCGCGCGAGCGCATCGACGTCACCCTGCCGCCGCGCCCGCTTCCCGACGGCCGCGTGCATCCGATCAGCCAGACCATCGACGAGCTGACGGCGATCTTCGGCGAGATGGGCTTCTCCGTCGCCGAGGGCCCGGACATCGAGGACGACTGGCACAACTTCACGGCCCTCAACATCCCGCCCGAGCATCCCTCGCGGCAGATGATGGACACGTTCTACCTGCGCAGCGCGGGCGAGGACGGCGCGCCGCCGAAGGTGCTGCGCACGCACACGAGCCCCGTGCAGATCCGCACGATGAAGGGCGTCAAGCCGCCCATCCGCGTGATCATCCCCGGCCGGACCTACCGCTCGGACCACGACGCCACCCACTCGCCGAACTTCCACCAGGTCGAGGGGCTGGTGATCGACAAGGCGATCCACATGGGCCACCTCAAGGGCTGCCTGCAGGAGTTCTGCCGCGCCTATTTCGAGGTCGGCGACCTGCCGCTGCGCTTCCGCCCGTCGCACTTCCCCTTCACCGAGCCCTCGGCAGAGGTCGACATCGGCTGCTCGCGCGCGGGCGGCGAGCTCAGGCTCGGCAACCATGGCGACTGGCTCGAGATCCTCGGCTGCGGGATGGTGCACCCTAGGGTCATCGCGAATTGCGGCCTCGATCCCGACGAGTGGCAGGGCTTCGCCTTCGGCATGGGGATCGAGCGCATCACGATGCTCAAGTACGGCATCCCCGACCTTCGGCCCTTCTACGAGGCCGACCTGCGCTGGCTGCGCCACTACGGCTTCATGCCGCTCGACGTGCCGTCGATGACCGGAGGGCTGGCGCGATGAAGTTCACGCTGTCCTGGCTCAGGGAGCATCTCGACACCTCCGCCAGCCTCGCGGAGATCTGCGACGCCGTCACCGCGATCGGGCTCGAGCTCGAATCGGTGGACGACCGCGGCGCGAAGCTCGCGCCCTTCGTCGTCGGCTACGTGGTGGAGGCGCGCAAGCATCCCGACGCGGATCGCCTGCGCGTGTGCATCGTCGACACGGGCAAGGAGCAGGTGCAGGTCGTCTGCGGCGCGCCCAACGCGCGCACCGGCATGAAGGGCGTCTTCGCCCGCGCCGGGCTGACCATCCCCGGCACCGGCCTGCAGCTGAAGGCCGGCACGATCCGCGGCCAGGCCTCCAACGGCATGCTCTGCTCGGCGCGCGAGATGGGCCTGTCCGACGAGCATGACGGCATCATCGACCTGCCGGCGGACGCGCCGGTGGGCGAGCCCTTCGCGAAGGTCCTCGGCCTCGACGACGCCGTCATCGACGTCGCCATCACGCCCAACCGCCAGGACTGCCTCGGCGTGCGCGGCATCGCGCGCGACCTCGCGGCCAAGGGCATCGGCACGCTCAGGCCGCGGCGCGTCGAGCCGGTGCCCGGCCGCTTCGCGAGCCCGCTCTCCGTGCGCCTCGACCTGCCCGAGGGCGCCGCGAACGCGTGCCCCTACTTCGTCGGGCGCCTCGTGCGCGGCGTGAGCAACGGGCCGAGCCCGCGCTGGCTGCAGGACAGGCTCGTGGCCATCGGCCTCCGGCCGATCTCGGCGCTGGTCGACATCACCAACTACCTGACCTTCGACGTGGGCCGCCCGCTGCACGTCTTCGACGCGGCCAAGGTCAGCGGCGGCATCGTGGTGCGCCTCGCGCGCGCCGGGGAGACGATCGCCACGCTCAACGGCAAGACCTACGCGCTCGCCGGCAGCGAGACGGTCATCTCCGACGAGAGCGGCGCGGCCGAGGGGCTGGGCGGCGTGATCGGCGGCGAGGAGTCCGGCTGCACCGAGGCGACGACCGACGTGTTCGTCGAGGCGGCGCTGTTCGACCCGATCCGCACCGCGCAGACGGGCCGCACCCACCAGATCATCTCCGACGCGCGCTACCGCTTCGAGCGCGGCCTTGATCCCGAGGCCGTGGTCGAGGGCATGGAGGCGGCGACGCGCATGATCCTCGAGCTCTGCGGCGGCGAGGCGAGCGAGCTCGTCGTCGCCGGCAAGGTGCCCGAGTGGCGGCGCAGCTTCCGGCTGCGCAAGGACCGCGCGGCCACGCTGGGCGGCGTCGACGTCCCGCCCGCGGAGCAGCAGCGCATCCTCGAGACGCTCGGCTTCGCCGTCGCCGATCGCGGCGAGGCCTTCGAGGTCGCGCCGCCCTCGTGGCGCTCCGACATCCATGGCGAGGCCGACCTCGTCGAGGAGGTCGGGCGCATCTGGGGCTTCGACCGCATCGAGGTCGTGGCTATGCCGCGCGCCTCGGCGCTGCCCGCGCCCGCGCTCACGCCCGCGCAGCGCCGGGTGCGCGACGCACGGCGCGCACTCGCCGGGCTCGGCCTCGTCGAGGCGGTGACCTTCTCCTTCATGCAGAAGAGCGTCGCGGCGCTGTTCGGCGGGACGAACCCCGCGCTCGAGCTCCTCAACCCGATCTCGAGCGACCTCGACTTCATGCGCCCGACGATCGTCCCGAACCTGCTGCTGGCGGCCAGGCGCAACGCCGATCGCGGGCTGGGCGACTGCGCGCTCTGCGAGGTCGGCCCGCAATTCGCGGACGACACGCCGTCGGGCCAGTCGATGATGGCGACCGGGCTGCGCTCCGGCTCGGCGTCGCCGCGCAGCTGGGGCGCGCGCCAGCGCGACGTCGACGCGCTCGACGCCAAGGGCGACGCGCTCGCGCTGCTGCAGGCGCTCGGCGCGCCGGTGGAGAACCTGCAGGCCACGCGCGACGCGCCGGCCTGGTACCACCCCGGTCGCTCGGGCTGCCTCAGGCTCGGCGCGAAGGTGATCGCCACCTTCGGCGAGCTGAACCCGCGCATCCTCGCCGCGCTCGACATCCGCATGCCCGCCGTCGCCTTCGAGGTCGCGCTCGATGCGGTGCCGCAGCCGAAGGCGAAGGCCGGCCGCGCGCGCCCGCTGCTCAGGCTGGCGACGCTGCAGCCGGTCGAGCGCGACTTCGCCTTCCTGGTGGAGTCCGGGGTCGAGGCGGAGAAGCTGGTGCGCGCGATCCGCGGCACCGCCAAGGAGATCGCCGCGCAGGCGTCGATCCTCTCGGTCTCCGTCTTCGACGTCTACGAGGGCAAGGGCCTGCCCGAGGGCCGCAAGTCGATCGCGGTCGCGGTGCGGCTGCAGCCGGTGGAGCGCACGCTTACCGACGCGGAGATCGACGCGATCGGCCAGCGCATCGTCGCCGCGGCGGCGAAGGCGACCGGGGCGACGCTGCGCGCCTGAACCGCGCGGCGTCGCGCGCTGCCCGGCCTATCCATGCGCCGCGCGGCTGTCGGCGGGCGCCTGGTCGCGCTCGGCCATGCCGTAGTCGCGCAGGACCGTGGCGACGCGCAGGCGGTAGTCGCGGAAGACCCCGGCGCGCCCCTGCGCCTGGGCGAGGCGATGGCCCTCGACGGCGCGCCAGTGCGCCACGGCCTCCTCGTCGCGCCAGAACGAGATCGAGAGCAGCTTGCCCGGCTCGACGAGGCTCTCGAAGCGCTCGACCGAGACGAAGCCGTCGATGCGCGCGAGCTCGTCGCGCAGCCCGGCGGCGAGCTCCATGTAGTCCTGGCGTCGGCCCTCCGCGGGCCAGACCTCGAAGATGATGGCGATCATGGCGTCCTCCGCGCGCGCGTGCCCGTCCGGGGGCCGGCGCGGCGGCCAGTCTAGGACGCGACGGGGGCCGGCGCGGACTCCTCCATGGCGCGATGCGCGGCGCGCGCGGCCGCGCGGCGCCGCGCATCGACCTGCTGGGGCAGGACGAAGGCGAGCGTCGCGACGGCGCGCTGCAGCTCCTCGAGGCGCTCGAGCGGACCTGCGGACGGCGCGCGCGCGTCGCCGCGGCCCTCGGCCTCCTGCGCCAGGCCGGAGACGAGCCCGGCCAGCGCCTCCATTGCGGCCGCGGCCGCGCGCAGGGCGCCCGCGCCGCCCTCGGCGCGCGCCGGCGAGGGCCGCTCGAAGGCGACGAAGCGGGTATGGCGCAGCAGGCAATCGACCAGCCGGATGTCCGGCAGCTCGTGCAGCAGGAGCGCGACCTCCGCGGGCGAGAAGGG
>CANMWW010000089.1 GCA_947500965.1 Alphaproteobacteria bacterium | reverse complement strand
TGGCGATGCGGAGCGGCATGTCTGTTCCTTCCTCGATCTGCGCGCAGAGAGTAAGGGCAAGCACGCGTCGCGCGCCTCAGGAAAAACGCCGCTCAGGCCCCGCGCGCCAGAAGCCCGCCGCGCTTAACGGCCTCGAACCAGAGCACCGAGGCTGCGCCCGCCGCGATAGCGAGGGCGAGGGCCCCCGCGGCGGGGACCGCGAAGCCGAAGACGCCGCGCGCGGCCGGCCATGCGAGCAGCAGGGCGAGCATCGCGGAGGTCGCGACGGCGGCCACGGCGACGGCGGGATGGGCGAGGACCCGCGGCGCGAAGGCGAAGTCGTCCCAGGACAGGTTGGTGAGCGCAAGGCAGAGCGTGCCGGCCACGAGCGCCACGAAGCCGAGCGCGCGCGCCTCTCCATGGGGAAGCCCGAGGCCGAGGGCGCAGCCATAGGCCGCGAAGGCGCAGGCGAGGAGCGCGCAGCCCTGCGCGATCGCGAGCGCGATGGTGAGCGGCGAGGCGACGGTGCGGCTGGCGGGCCGCGGCGGGCGGCGCATTGCACGGCGCTCCGCTTCCTGCGCCTCGAAGACGATCGCGCAGGTCGGGTCGATGACGAGCTCGAGGAAGATCACGTGCACCGGCGCCAGCATCGGCGGCCAGCCGAGCAGGAGCGGCAGCAGGGCGAGGCCCACCAGCGGCACGTGGACCGCGACGACGAACACCATCGCCTTGCGGATGTTGTCGGCGATGCGACGGCCCAGGCGGATCGCGGCGACGATCGAGCCGAGGTCGTCGTTGAGCACGACGAGGCCCGCGGCCTCGCGCGCGACGTCGGTGCCGCGGCTGCCCATGGCCACGCCGACATGCGCCGCGCGCAGCGCCGGCGCGTCGTTCACGCCGTCCCCGGTCATCGCGACGACATGGCCGCGCGCGCGCAGCGCCTCGACGATGCGCAGCTTCTGCCCGGGCTCGGTGCGCGCGAAGACGCGCTTGCCGGCGACCGCGTCCCGCAGCGCCGCGTCGTCGAGCCGCGCGACCTCGGCGCCGGACATGGCGTGGCCGGTCGCGTCGATGCCGGCGTGGCGCGCCACGGCGCAGGCCGTCGCGGGGTAGTCGCCGGTGATCATGACGACCTCGATGCCGGCGGCGAGGCATTCCTCGATGCTCGCGCGCGCGGAATCGCGGACCGGGTCGCCATAGGCGAGCAGCCCCGCCCAGGCGAAGGCAAGGCCGTCGATCTCGTCGGGCACCGTAGCTGCCCGCGCCGTGGCCACGGCGAGGACGCGCAATCCCTCGGCGGCGAGCCCCTCGACGCTGGCCATGGCCGCGCGCGCGTCGTCGGCGTCGAGGCGGCAGAGGCGCGCGATCTCCTCGGGCGCGCCCTTGGCCGCGACCAGCACGTCGCCGCCATCCGCCCAGGCGAAGGCGACGCGCGGCCTGCGGGCCTCGATCGGGTATTCGCGCAGCGCGCCTCCCGCCGGGGCCGGTCCAAGCGCATGGGTCGCGCGGTCCATCGGGTCGCCACCCTGGGGGTGCGAGGCATGGAGCGCCGCTGCGCGCAGGGGCGCGAAGCGCGCATCCGCCATCGCCGCGGCGACGCCGGCGACCGCGCCCGGGATGGCCAGGTGCTCGAGGCGGATCCGGTTCTCCGTGATCGTCCCCGTCTTGTCGACGCACAGCACGGTGGTCGCGCCGAGCGCGAGCACGGCGCTGGGCTGGCGCGCGAGGACGCCATGGCGCGACAGCCGCCATGCCCCCATCGCGAGGAAGATCGCGAGCACCATCGGCAGTTCCTCCGGCATCGCGCTCATCGCGAGCGTGATGCCGGCCAGCGTTGCCTGCAGCCAGTCGGCGTCGCGTGCATAGTGGAGCGCGCCGACCAGGATCGAGAGCACGACGCCGGCGAGCGCGAGGCGCCGCACGAGCCGGGCGGTCGCGACCTGCAGCGGCGTGGGTGGCCAGCGCAGCGTCGCGAGCGCCGCGCCGATCGCGCCGACGCGGCTGCGCGGCCCCGTCGCGGTGGCCTCGGCGATGCCCTCTCCCGCGAGCACGAGCGTGCCGGAGAAGACGAAGGGCGTGTCGTCGCCGCCCGGCGCGGCGTCGCCGGGCCCGGGCCCCTCGCTGGCGCGCTTGCGCACCGGCACGGATTCCCCGGTCAGCGCGGATTCGTCGAGCACCAGCCCGGCGCCCTCGCGCAGGATCCCGTCCGCGGGCACCCGGTCCCCTGGCGCAAGGACCATGAAGTCGCCCGGCACGATCGTCTCGGCGCCCACGCGCCGCGTGGCGCCGCCGCGCACGACGAGGGCGCGCGGCGCGACGATGCCCTTGAGCGCCGCGAGCACCTTCTCGCTGCGCCAGGACTGCACGGCCACCAGCGCGACCGAGACCGCCGCGCATCCCGCCATGAGGATGCCCTCGGCGGCGTCGCCGATCGCGAGGTAGAGCACGGCCGCGCCGACGAGCAGGAGGAAGATCGGCTCCTCCAGCACCTCCGCGCAGAAGCGCAGCAGGCCGCGGCCGCGCGGCGCGGGCAGGGCGTTGGGCCCGGCCTGCGCGAGGCGGCGCGCGGCCTCGTCCTCGTCGAGGCCGCGGAACGCCATGGCGGCGCCCGTCGCCCGCCTGGCGCCGTCAGGTCATCGGGATGGAGGAGACGTGCTCGGCGAAGGCCTTGCGCGCCTGGATCGCATCGTACCAGCGGCGCAGGTTCGGGTGCGCGGGGTGGTGCGGCACGAGCTGCCAGTACCTGTAGGCCATGATGCCGAGCGGGATGTCGGCCATCGTGAAGGCGTCGCCCGCCACGTGGCGCGAGGCGCCGAGCCGCGCCTCGAGCATCGACATCGCCTCGATGGTCTTCGCCTGCGACGCGGCGATGGCGGCGTTGTCGCGCTGCGCCGCCGGCGTGCGCACGAGGCCGAGGAAGGCCGGGGTGATGGACGGCGCGACGACCGAGAGCTGCCAGTCCATCCACTGGTTGCAGGTCGCGGCGGCCTTGGCGTCTGCAGGCACGAGCCGGCCGGTGCCATAGGCGGTCGCGAGGTAGCGTACGATCGCGTTCGATTCCCACATCACGAGGTCGCCGTCCTGGATCGTGGGGATCAGGCCGTTGGGGTTCAGCGCGAGATAGGCGGCCTCCCTGTTGCCGCCGAAGGGGCCGCCGATGTCGAGCCGCTCGTAGGCGATGCCGAGCTCGCCGATCGCCCACGTCACCTTCTGCACGTTGGACGAGTTCTTGCGTCCCCAGACCTTGATCATGTTCGCGCGTCTCCTCTGTCAGTCCTTGCGATAGGGATGGGTGGCGTGCCAGTGCCGCGCGATGTCGACCCGCCGGCAGATCCAGGCGTGGTCGTGGCGTTGCACGTAGTCGAGGAAGCGCGCCAGCGCCGCGGCGCGGCCGGGGCGCCCGGCCAGCCGGCAATGCAGCCCGATCGACATCATCTTGGCGTGGCCCTGCTGGCCCTCGCGGTAGAGGACGTCGAAGGAATCGCGCAGGTGCGCGAAGAAGTCCTCGCCGGTCGCGAAGCCCCCGAGCGTGGCGAACTTCATGTCGTTGTTGTCGAAGCTGTAGGGGATGACGAGGTGGCCGCGGCCGCGCCCGGCCTCCACCCAGTAGGGCAGGTCGTCGGCGTAGGAATCGGAGTCGTAGAGAAAGCCACCCTCCTCGACGACGAGCCGCCGCGTGTTGGCGCTGAGGCGGCCGGTGTACCAGCCGACCGGCCGCTCGCCGCAGGCCTTCTCGATCGCCTCGATGGCAAGCTTCATGTGCCGCCGCTCCTCGGCGATGCCCATGTCCTGGTAGTCGAACCAGCGCCAGCCATGGCTTGCGACCTCGTGGCCGGACTCGCGCATCGCCTGCGCGGCCTCGGGATGGCGCGCGACCGCCATGCCGACGGCCCAGCTGGTGAAGGGGATGCGCCGCTCGTCGAACATGCGCAGCAGGCGCCAGAACCCGGCGCGGCTTCCGTACTCGTAGACCGACTCCACCTGCTCGTCGCGGCGACCCGCGCGCGGCACGAGGCCAGGCACCTCGTGCAGGAAGACCTCCGACACCTTGTCGCCGTGCACCGGGGAGCGCTCGCCGCCTTCCTCGTAGTTGACGACGAAGCTGACCGCCACGCGCGCGCCGCCCGGCCACCTGGCGTCGGGCGGGTTGCGGCCATAGCCGACGAGGTCGCGCGGGTAGGCAGGCTTCTTTCGCTGCGCCATGGGGGCGGGCTCCGTGCGGGGGAGATCGGCATCCTCTCGCGCGGGCCTCGCGCCGACAAGGGGCGCGCGTCGCCGGATCGCGGCGATTGACGCGCCCGGGCGAAGGCGGCCAAATCGGCGCGATTCGTCGCATCCACCTCCTGCCGCGGAGACAAACAATGCGCGTCGCCATCGCCCGCATCGCCTGTTCCCTCGCCCTGCTCGCGGGCGTCGCGCTCGACGCGGCCGCGCAGGGGCAGCTGCGCGTCTACAACTGGAACGACTACGTCGCGCCCGAGGCGCTCAAGCGCTTCGAGCAGGAGACCGGGATCAAGGTCACCTACGACACCTACGACGGCAACGAGATCCTCGACGCGAAGCTGCGCGCGGGCCGCAGCGGCTACGACCTCGTCGTGCCGACGGCCTCGCCCTTCCTCGCGACCCAGCTGAAGGCCAATCTCTACCGGCCGCTCGACCTCGCGAAGATCCCGAACCACGCGCAGATCGATCCCGGCGTCATGAAGCGCCTCGAGCGCTTCGACGCGGGCAACCGCCACGCCGTGCCCTGGCTCTGGGGCACGACCGGCATCGGCTACAACCGCGAGCGCGTCCTCAAGACGATGCCGGACGCCCCGGTCTACTCGCTGCGCATGATCTTCGACCCCGCGATCGTGTCGCGCTTCCGCTCCTGCGGCGTGATCCTCCTCGACTCGCCGACCGATGTCTTCCCGGCCGCGCTCGCCTATCTCGGCCTCGACCCGGATTCGAAGAAGCCGGAGGACCTCGAGAAGGCCGTCGCCGCGCTGCAGGCGATCCGGCCCTTCGTGCGGCGCTGGCACTCCTCGGACTACATCAACGCGCTCGCGAGCGGCGACGCGTGCCTCGCCTTCGGCTTCTCGGGCGACGTCAAGCAGGCCGCGAAGCGCGCGGCCGAATCCCGCCGCGGCGTGTCGATCGAGTACTCGATCCCGGTCGAGGGCGCGCTCACCTGGATCGACACGGCGGCCATCCCGGCCGACGCGGCGAACGTCGACAACGCGCACCGCTTCATCGACTTCATGCTGCGGCCCGAGATCGCGGCGATGAACTCGAGCTTCCTCGGCTACGCCGTCGCCGTGCCCGCGGCGCTGCCGCGCATCGACGAGGCCACGCGCACCGACCCTGGCGTCTACCCGCCGGCGGAGATCCAGGCGCGGTTCTACACGATCACGCCCGCGGACCTGGAGTTCGACCGCCTGCGCACGCGCGCCTGGACGCGGGTGAAGACCGGGCGCTGAGGGCAGGCAAGGGACGCGCGGCCGCCCTGGCATGGCGGGCATCGTCCTCGAGGGCGTGTCCCGGCGCTTCGGCCCGGTCGCGGCCGTGGACGGCGTCGACCTCTCGATCGGCGAGGGCGAGTTCTTCGCGCTCGTCGGCCCCTCGGGCTGCGGCAAGACGACCCTGCTGAGGCTCGTGGCGGGGCTCGAGCTTCCCGACGCGGGGCGCATCCGCATCGGCGAGCTCGACGCCACGGCGCTGCCGCCCTGGCGTCGGCCGGTGAACACGGTGTTCCAGTCCTACGCGCTCTTCCCGCACATGGACGTGGCCTCGAACGTCGCCTACGGGCTGGTGCGCGAGGGCATGGCGAAGGCCGACATCGCGCGGCGCGTGGCGGAGATGCTCGCGCTCGTGCGGCTCGAGGGGTTGGGCGAGAGGCGGCCGCACCAGCTCTCCGGCGGCCAGCGCCAGCGCGTTGCGCTCGCCCGTGCGCTCGCGAAGCTGCCGCGAATCCTGCTGCTCGACGAGCCGATGGCGGCGCTCGACAAGGGGCTGCGCGAGGACACGCGGCGCCAGCTGCTGGCGCTGCAGAAGCGGCTCGGCATCACCTTCGTGCTCGTGACGCACGACCAGGAGGAGGCGCTCGCGGTCGCGGACCGGCTCGCCGTGATGCGCGGCGGCCGCCTGGCCCAGGTGGGCAGCCCGCGCGAGGTCTACGAGGCGCCGGCCGACCGGCACGTCGCCGCCTTCCTCGGCCGCGCCGCGCTCGTCGATGGCAGGCTCGCCGAAGCGGCCTCAGGTGGCGCGCGGCTGGATGCGGGACCGCTTGGAATGCTCGCCGGCAGCGCCGCGGCCGGCCTCGCGCCCGGCGCCGCGGCGACGATCGTGCTGCGTCCCGAGGCGCTGCGCCTCGCGCCGCCGGGCAGCGGGCGCCTGCAGGGCATCGCTGGCGATGCGGCCTTCCTCGGCGAGAGCGTGTCGCTCGGCGTCGTGCTGGCCGACGGGCGCGAGCTGCAGGCTAGCCTCGCGCCGCGCGATCCCTGCCCGGCGCCGGGCAGCACGGTGGCGCTGGACTGGGATCCGGCGGAAGCGCCGATCGTCCCGGCATGAGCCTGCTCTGGCCGCGCGGCCTGCGCGCCGCGATCCTCGCGCTGCCCGTGGCCTGGCTTGCCGCCTTCTTCGTGCTGCCCTTCGCGATGGCGCTCGCGATCAGCTTCGCGACGCCCGTGGAGGGCGCGCCGCCCTTCGACCTCTCGCGGCCCGGCCTCGCCGCATGGCGGCTGCTCGCGTCGGACGCGGTCTACCTCGACGCGCTGCTCTCCTCGCTGCGCATGGCCGGGCTCGCGACCGCCTGCGCCGCGCTGCTCGGATACCCGATGGCGCTTGCGATCGCACGCGCGCCGCGCGGCCGGCGCGAGACGCTGCTGCTGCTCGTCATGCTGCCCTTCTGGACCTCGTTCCTCGTGCGCATCTACGCGTGGACGGCGCTGCTCAAGCCGTCCGGCCTCGTCAACGCGGCGCTCGAGGCGATCGGCGCGATCGACGCGCCGCTGGAACTGATCGACAACGACTTCGCCGTGCTGATCGGCCTCGTCTATGTCTACCTGCCCTTCATGGTGCTGCCGCTCTACGCGAGCCTCGAGAAGCTCGACCCGGCGCTGGAGGCGGCGGCCGCCGACCTCGGCGCGCGGCCTTCGGCGGTTTTCCTGACCGTGACCCTGCCGCTCTCGCTGCCGGGGCTGGCGGCCGGCGCGCTGCTCGTGTTCATCCCCGCGACCGCGGAGTTCATCGTGCCGGAGATGCTCGGCGGGCCGGACGCGAACCTGCTCGGGCGCGCGATCTGGAACGAGTTCTTCTCCAGCCGCGACTGGCCGGCCACCGCGGCGCTGGCGATCGCGATGGTGGCGCTGCTCGCGGCGCCGATCCTGCTCTTCCAGCGGCTGCAGGCCCGCGGATGAGCGCCCGGCTCCTCGTCGGCCTCGGCTTCGGCCTCGCCTTCCTCTACCTGCCGATCCTCGTGCTGGTGGCGTTCTCCTTCAACGACTCCCCGCTGCTGACCAGCTGGAGCGGCTTCTCGCTGCGCTGGTACGCGGAGCTCCTCGGCAACGAGCGCATGCTGCGCGCCGCCGGGCTCAGCCTCGCCATCGCCGCCGCGCGCGCGACGCTCGCCACCGCGATCGGCGCCGCGGCCGGCCTCGCGATGGCGCGCATGGGCCGCTTCCGGCTGCGCGGCGCGCTTGGTGGCGCGCTCGCGGCGCTGCTCGTCA
>CANMWW010000088.1 GCA_947500965.1 Alphaproteobacteria bacterium | reverse complement strand
GGCTGAGCACGGTCGCGAAGACCGGTCGCTTGATCGAGACGTCTGAGAGGACCATGGCGTTCTTCCCGGCAGTGGGGTTCCGGACGGCTTCGGTATCAGCTCGCCGGTCGCGTCAGCGGCCGCGGGGCGACGGGCTGGTTCGGGCGGATGCGGCTGGTGCCGCGCACGACGAGCTGCTCTCCAGCCCTCAGGCCCTCGACCACCTCGACGGCGCCCTGCTGGCGGGTGCCGAGCCTGACCTCGACGCGCACGGCGCGGTTGTCGCGCACGACGAAGACGTACTGGCGCGCGCCCTCGGGCACCAGCGCCTCCTCGTCGACCAGCAGCGCGTTCTCGCGCCGCTCGAGCGCCAGCTCGACGGAGATGAACAGCCCCGGCTTGAGGGCCTCGTCCGCGTTCGGGAAGATCGCGTTGACGCGCACGGCGCGCGTGACCGGGTCGACGCGCGTGTCGATGACGCTGACCGCGCCCTCGAAGACGCGGCCGGGATAGGCGGTGGTGCGGGCGAAGACGACCTGCCCGACGCGCAGCTTGCCGAGGAAGTTCTCGGGGATCGAGAAGTCGAGCTTGATGCGGCTCAGGTCGTCGAGCGAGGTGATCGGCGCGCCGGGGAGCAGCAGCGCGCCGGCGCTGACCTGGCGCATGCCGACCCGGCCATCGAAGGGCGCGACGATGCGCACGTCGTTGAGCCGCGCGTCGAGCGAGCGGATGCGCGCCTCGGCGCCGCGCACGCGGGCGTCGGCGACGCGCAGCAGCGCGTCGAGCTCGTCGACGCGGGCCTGCGTGATGGCGCCGGTCGCCTTGAGCTGGCGGGCGCGGTCGAGCTTCTGGCGGGCGTCGTCGCGGTTGGCCCGCGCCTGCTCGAGGTCGTTGCGCGCCTGGTCGACGTCGGCCTTGCGCTCGCTGGTCTCGAGCTCGACCAGGATCTGCCCGGCCTTGACCGCCTGGCCCTCCTCGAAGCCGAAGGACGCGACGTAGCCCGTCTGCTTGGCGGTGATGATCACGGACTCGTTGGCGCGCGTGGTGCCGACGGCCTCGGCCTTCTCCACGACGACGCCGGTGCGGACGGGCGCGACCTCGACCGGCATGGGCGGGGCGGCCTGGCGCTGCGCGGCGGGGGCGTTGGCGGGGTTCTTCTGCGCCTGCTGCCAGTAGTAGTAGCCGCCGCCGCCCGCGGCGCCGAGCACGGCAATGATGGCTAGTTGGCTGATGAGGCGCATGGAGACCGTCGGGCAGGTTCGGGGCCGGGAGCATATGTCCCGGAGAGGCCTTAAGGAAAGCCGACCCGGTTACAGAAGGTTACAGCCGGAACGCCGCGATGGCCGCGATCCCGGCGGCCAGGGCGGCAACCCGGCGGAGCCAGAGGCCCGGCCCGGAGCCGATCACGGCGTAGGACACGAGCGATATGCCCACCCCGATCTTCAGCGCTGCCCAGAGCGCGGGCAGGAGCGCCTCGTCGGGGCGCAGCAGCGCCGGGTTGGCGATGAAGGCGGGCGGCAGGACGAAGAGGCCCACGCCCAGGCGCATCGCCGTGCTGGCCACCGGCAGCCAGGGGGTCTTCGCTATCCCCGCGGCGATGTAGACCGTGCCGCAGACCGGCGGGGTGATCGTCGACAGCAGGGCGTACCAGAAGACGAACATGTGCGCGTCCAGCGGCGGCACCCCCATGCGCGTCAGCGCGGGGCCGGCGACGGATATGCAGATGACGAAGGCCGCTGTCGTCGGCACCTCCATGCCGAGGACGATGCAGGCCAGCGCGGTGAGGAGCAGCGCCACCCAGATGCGGTCGCCGGCGAGCGCCAGCATGGCCGAGGTGATCTTGACGCCGAGGCCGGTCATCTGGAGCACGCCGACCACGATCGAGGCGCAGACGATGACCGCGGCGATCATCGCGATCTGGCGCGCCGCGTCGACGCAGCCATCGGCGAGCCGGCGCACGAAGCGCCGGAAGTCGACGCGCCCGCGATGGTCGACGAGCAGCAGCGCGACCGCCACGGCGATCGCCACGACGCAGGCGTATTGCGGCGTCATCTCGCTGAAGGCGAGCAGCGCCACCAGCGTCCCGAAGGGCGCGAGGAAGAAGGGCGCGGTGCGCGCCACGTGGCCCCAGGACGGCAGGTCCTCGGGCGCCATGCCGCCGAGGTCGAGGCGATGGCCGTAGACATGGCAGCCGGCCCAGACGGCGACGAAGAACAGCAGCGCCGGCAGCGTCGCGGCGACCATCACGTCCGCGTAGGTGACGCGCAGCATCTCCGCCATCAGGAAGGCGCCCGCGCCCATCACCGGCGGCATGATCTGCCCGCCGGTCGAGGCGACGGCCTCCACCGCGGCGGCGAAGCGCGGCGGGTAGCCCATGCGGATCATGTTGGGGATCGTGATCGCGCCGGTCGACGCGGTGTTGGCCGAGGCCGAGCCGGAGATCGTGCCGTAGAGCGCCGAGGCGACGACCTCCACCTTCGCGGAGCCCGCGCGGTAGCGGCCGCCGAGCCGGGTGGAGAGCGCCATGAAGCCCTCGCCGGCGTCGCCCACCGCGACCAGCGCGCCGAGGATCAGGAAGGGCGCGACGGTGGTCGCGGAGATGCCGGTCAGCTCGCCCCAGAGCCCGCCCTCCGCGATGGTCAGCGTGCCGAGGAAGGAATCGAGCGGGGGCGGGTCGTGGCCCCAGTGGCCGGGGATGGCGTCGCCGAGCAGGCCGTAGGCGAGGGCGACCAGCGCCACCATGGGCAGGATCGGCTTGATGGCGCGGCGCGCCATGTCGAGGACCACCACCAGCAGGACCGCCGCCAGCGCGAACTGCCACGCGCCCGACAGCGAGCCGTACTGGTCGAGCAGCGTGCCGCGCGCGAGGACGACGCTGGCGCAGGCGACGATGCCGGCGATGCCGACCGCGGCGGCGACGGCGCGCGCCGCCGGGCCTCCCCGCGCATCGACGAGGAAGATCCAGGGCAGCGCGAGAAGGAGATGGACCGGGCGCGAGACGAGGTTGGGCAGCAGGCCGGAGAAGACCAGCCAGACATGGAACGCGACGCTCGCCACGGCGAGCGCCACGGTCGCGGCGCGCAGGATGCCTTCGCCGCGCGCCGCGCCCGCGAAGCCGGTCAGCGCAGGCCCTCCGGCACGGCGATGCGGGCCTCGGCGTAGTAGCGCAGCGCGCCGGGATGGAGCGGGCCGGCCACCGCGGCGAGCATCTCGTGGGTGACCCCGCCCCACCACGGGTTCTGGCGCGCCATCGCCTCGCGCTGGGTCCAGTAGGCGCGCGTGATCGCGTAGGCGGTCGCCTCGTCCATGCGGGTGGTGGCGTAGGCGGCGACGGGGACCGAGAGCGTGCGCACGTCCTGGTCGACGCCCGGGTAGGTGCCGCGCGCGATCGTCACGGGCGCGGAGGAGGGGTCGATCGCGCGCACCTTCTCCAGCTCCTCGGGCGAGAGCCCGATCAGGCGGATCGCGGTCGTGGCCGCCAGCTCCTGGACCTGCGGCGAGGGATGGGTGGAGGCGGTGCCGTAGCCGGCGACCTGGCGGTTGCGCACCGCCGCCGGAGCGGAGCCGAGCTCGGTGTCGACCAGCCGGACCTTGCCCTCGAGGCCGAGCGCGGTGAGCGCCGCGGCGGTCAGTCGCTGGCCCGCCGTGCCGCGGCCGCCGGGGATGAAGTCCTTGCCCGCGAGGTCGGAGAGGCTCGCGACGCCCGCGTCTGCGCGGACCACCCAGTGCATCGTGATGCCGGGGATCGGGAACAGGGCGCGCAGCGCGTCGTGGCCTGTCTCGCCGGCGAAGGGCGCCTTGCCCTCGCGCGCGTCGCGCACCAGGCCCGGCGGCGTCGTGAAGACGAAGTTGCCGGGGCGGCGGGCGGCCTCCTTGACGTTCTGCACCGAGCCCTGGCTCTCCTCGATCGTCGGGGAGAGTTCGCCGCTGCTGGCGGTCTTCAGCGCCTCGCCGAGCTGCACCATCATCAGGTAGTAGGACGAGCCAGCGGTCGCCGACTTGAGCGTGACGCGCGTCTGGGCCTGCGCGACCCCGGCGGCCGAAGCGGCCGCGATGGCGAAGGCGAACGCGGCGGCGATTCCTGATTTCATCCTGTTCCTCCCTGGGGCGAAGCTGGCTGCATCATGCCGTCCCGTGGCGGCGCGGCCAAGAACGCCGGTCCACGCCGGGCCCGCGCTCGGCTAGGCTCGGCCCGGCCCCGGAGGACAAGATGACCACGCTGCTGCTGACCCATCCCGCCTGCCTCGACCATGATCCCGGCGCGTGGCACCCGGAGCGCCCGCAGCGCCTCGAGGCGGTGCTGGCTGCGCTCTCGGCGCCGGCCTTCCGCGCGCTGGAGCGGCGCGAGGCGCCGCGCGCCGAGGACCATCGCCTGATGCTGGTCCACCCGCAGTCCCACGTGGAGCGCGTGATGGGCGCGGTGCCGCCCGCCGGCCGGCACCCGCTCGACGCCGACACGACGCTGAGCCCCGGCTCCGGCGAGGCGGCGCTGCGCGCGGCGGGCGCCGTCGTCGCGGCGGTGGACGCCGTGATGGCGGGCGAGGCGCGCAACGCCTTCTGCGCCGTGCGGCCGCCAGGGCACCATGCCGAGCCCTCGGTGCCGATGGGCTTCTGCCTGTTCAACAACGTCGCGGTCGGCGCGCTCCATGCCCGAGCGGCGCATGGCCTGCGGCGCGTCGCGGTCGTCGACTTCGACGTCCACCACGGCAACGGCACCCAGGCGATGTTCGAGCGCGATCCCGGCCTGTTCTTCGCCTCCACGCACCAGATGCCGCTCTATCCCGGCACCGGCGCGGCCGAGGAGACGGGCGTCGCGGGCAACGTCGTCAACGCGCCGCTGCGGCCGCATTCAGACGGCGAGGCCTTCCGCCGCGCGATGGAGCGCCTCGTGCTGCCCGCGCTCGACGCCTTCGCGCCCGAGCTCGTGCTGGTCTCCGCCGGCTTCGACGCGCACAGGCGCGACCCGCTCGCCGCGCTCGACCTCGAGGACGAGGACTATGCCTGGGTCACGGCCGCGATCGCCGAGGTCGCGCGCGGCCGCTGCGCGGGGCGCGTCGTCTCGACGCTGGAGGGTGGCTACGACCTCGAGGCGCTGGCCGGCTCGGCCGCCGCCCATGTCGCGGCGCTCATGGCCGCCTGACGAGCGCGAGCCTGGCCTCGCGGTAGAACAGGAACAGTCCGCTCGCGATCACGATCGCGCCGCCCGCGAGCCCCGCCGTGGTCGGCAGCTCCCCCCAGAAGGCCCAGGCGAGCAGCGCCGTCGCCAGCAGCGAGGCGTACTCGAACGGCATCACCGCCGCGGGCGGCGCGACCTCGTAGCCGCGCGTGAGGAAGACCTGCGCGATGCCGCCGACGACGCCGAGCGCGACGAGCATCGCGATGTCGAGCGCGGAGGCGGGCGTCACCCAGAAGAACGGCAGGGTCGGCAGCGTCGCGATGGCGACGATGGCCATGTAGAAGAAGACGATCGCCTCGCCCGCGTCGACGCGCGAGACCTGCCGGATCGCGATCACGACGCCGGCATAGGCGACCGCGCTGGCGAGCGCGAGGGCGCTGCCGAGCGCGGTGTCGCCGCCGGGCGCGGCGAGCATCGTGCCGGGCTGGAGCATCACCATGACGCCTGCGAAGCCCGCGACCACGGCCAGCCAGCGCCGCCAGCCGACGCCCTCGCCCAGCAGCGGCACCGAGAGCGCGGTGACGAAGATCGGAGCGGCGAAGTTGATCGCCACGACGTCCGCGGCGGGGATGTACTGGAAGGCGGCGAAGGTCGTGGCCATGGCGAAGATGCCGAAGCCCGAGCGCGCGACATGGCCGAGCGGGCTGGCGCTGCGCAGCACGCCGAGGCCGCGCGGGTGGCGCAGCACCATGGCCAGCGCGGGCAGCAGCGCGAAGGCCGAGCGGAAGAACATCATCTGCGCGACCGGGTAGGTCTCGCCGAGCCTCTTCACGAGGACATGCACGACCGCGAAGAGCGCGACCGCCAGCAGGATCCAGGCGATCCCCTGCAGGACGCGGTCGCGGCGCGGCTGGATCGCGCTCACGTGCGGCGCCCCGCACCGATCTCGTCGAGCACGGCGAGCCGCTCGAGGTTGGCCTGCAGCCGCGCGGCGAGGCGCTCGGTCACGCGGCGCGCGCCGTCGATGGCCGCCGCGAGCCCGGGCCCCGCGTCCGGCGCGTCGCGATCGACCGCGTGCACGAGGCGCGAGAACCCGGCAAGCGTCTCGAGGAAGTCGAGCTCGGCCGCGATGCCGGCGTCGTAGCTGCGGAGCACGGCATCGAGCGCGCGGCGCCGCTCCGGCGCGATCCCGCGCGCCGCGGCGCGCAGCGCCTCGAGCTTGACGCGCGCGCCCTCCAGCCCGTCGAGCTGGCGCTCGACGCGCGCGGCGACGGCGCGCCCGCCTGCCTGCGCGCCCGCCCCGGCGAGCCTGTGGTCCTGCAACTGCCCGAGGCAGTCGAGCAGCGCGTCGTTGCCGCCGCGGCGCACGGACTGCAGCTCGCGCTCCGGCAGGAGGTCCGATTCCGGCGTCAGCAGCCCGACCACGAGGGCAGCGAAGACGCTGTCCGCGCGCACCTGCAGCGCGAGCAGCCGGGCGAGCGACGAGCCGAGGACGAGGTTGTCCCCGGCGCCGAGCGGGCCGAGCGACGCCCCGACGCCGGCGAGGCCCGGCAGGGATTGCTCCAGGCCGCCCATCGCCTCGAGCATGCGCGCGACCTGCGCGTCCACGTCGCGCGACAATTCCTGCTGCTCGGCGTCGCCGCCCGCCAGCGCGGCCGAGCCCTCGAGGCTGCGCCTCGCCCGCGCGGTGGCCGCCGCGACGTATGCCCGCGCCGGAATCGGGTCGGGCGCGTCGACGCCGGCGCCGGGCTGGCGCGCGCGCAGCACCAGCGAGACGAGTTCGACGCCGCGATGGCTGGTCTCGAGCATCGCCTGGACGGCGTCGAGGCGGGGGCCGATCCAGGCCTCGTAGCGCGAGGCCGCCTCGACGCTGCGCGCGACGGTCGTGGCGGCGGCCGGAGGCGGGGCCGCGCCAGGTGCCTGGCAGCCGCATGCGGCGGCGACGGCAAGCATCGCCGCGAGGCCGCGGGCGCGGAGCGCTGCGGCACCGGGCGATCGGGAATTCATGGCGCGATCCTAGCCGCAAATCCGCCCGCCGGAAGGGCCGCGCGCGATGCCGCGATGCTGGCGGGTGGAGGCCGCCGCCTGTAGCTTGGCCGCGCGCAACGGAGAGGACCATGACCGACCCCCAGATCCCAGCGGACATCGCCCGCCTCGGCTTCGAGGACGCGCTCAAGGAGCTCGAGGAGATCGTGCGCGCGCTCGAGCAGGGGAAGGGCAAGCTCGAGGACGCGATCCGCAGCTACGAGCGCGGCGCGGCGCTCAAGGCGCATTGCGAGCGCAAGCTCGCCGAGGCGGAGGCGCGGATCGAGAGGATCGCGCTCGGCGCCGATGGCGTGCCGCGCGTGGAACCGGCCAGGCTCGGCTAGGACCCGCCCTTGTCGCCCGACCTCGCAGGGGCGGTGAACGCCGTCGCCGCGCGCATCGAGGCGACGCTCGACGCGCTGCTGCCGCTCGCCGAGGGGCCCGAGCGCCGCGTGTCCGAGGCGATGCGCTACGCCACGCTCGCCGGCGGCAAGCGCCTGCGCCCGTTCCTGGTCGTCGAGGGCGCGCGGCTTTTCGGCGTCGAGCCGGAGGGCGCGCTGCGCGCCGCCGC
>CANMWW010000087.1 GCA_947500965.1 Alphaproteobacteria bacterium | reverse complement strand
TCGACCTCGCCGCGCAGGATGAAGGTCAGCGCCGAGGTCGTGGTGATGACCACGCCCATCATGTTCTTCAGCGCGTTGGTCTGCTTCACGTCGCGGATCCCGGCGATCGCGTAGCCCGCCATCAGGATCACGCCGAGCCCGGCGCCGAAGAAGCCGCCATAGGCCGAGCAGGCGAACTCCGCCCCGCGCCCGAGCAGGCGCATGGCCCCCGACCCGCCGCCCTGCGTGCCGCGCGCCGTGAGCCAGCGGTTGATCGGCTTGGCGAAGCCGAAGGCGAGGCAGGCGACGAGGAGGAGCCAGGGAACCAGCGCCTTGAACATGTCCGGGCTCATGGCGAGCAGCAGCTGCGCCCCCGCGAAGCCGCCCGCGAGGCCGATGGCCAGGCTCACGAGCGTGGCCGGCCCGAGGTCGCGCAGCTCGCGGAACTGGGCGATCACCGAGGTCAGGCGGCCGGGCCAGAGCGCCACCTGGCTGGTGGCGTTGGCGAGCCTGGGATCGAGGCCGAAGGCGAGCAGGGCGGGGAAGGTGACCAGCGTGCCGCCCCCCGCGAGGGCGTTGATGACCCCTCCGGCGAGGCCGGCCGCGGCGAGCAGGAGGGCGGTTGCGATGTCCATGGGTCGGGTTCCGGCGGGTCGTTGGCGTTCTGGACCCCCTCGACACCTCGGGAGGGACTGTGCTTCAAACCGCGCGCCGTCCGGGACAAGCCCTTGCGGCGCCGTTCCAAGTCTCCAGCCGGGGGTTTCCTTCGATGCGTGTGTACTACGATCGCGATGCCGACGTGAACCTGATCAAGGGCAAGAAGATCGCCATGATCGGCTTCGGCAGCCAGGGCCATGCCCACGCCCTCAACCTGCGCGACAGCGGCGTCAAGGACATCGCCGCGGCGCTGCGCCCGGGCTCGCCTTCCGCGAAGAAGGCCGAGGGCTACGGGTTCAAGGTCATGACCGTCGCCGAGGCGGCGAAGTGGGCCGACGTCATGATGATGGCGACGCCGGACGAGCTCCAGGCCTCGATCTGGAAGAACGACATCAAGGACAACATGAAGCCCGGCGCGGCCATCGCCTTCGCCCACGGCCTCAACATCCACTTCAACCTGATCGAGCCGCGTCCCGACATCGACGTGTTCATGATCGCGCCGAAGGGCCCCGGCCACACGGTGCGCTCCGAGTACCAGAAGGGCGGCGGCGTGCCCTGCCTCGTGGCGATCCACCAGAACTCGAGCGGCAACGCGCTCGAGGTCGCGCTGAGCTACTCCGCCGCCATCGGCGGCGGCCGCGCCGGCACGATCGAGACGACCTTCAAGGAGGAGTGCGAGACCGACCTCTTCGGCGAGCAGGTCGTGCTCTGCGGCGGCCTCTGCGCGCTGATCATGGCCGGCTACGAGACGCTGGTCGAGGCGGGCTACGCGCCGGAGATGGCGTATTTCGAGTGCCTGCACGAGGTGAAGCTGATCGTCGACCTCATCTATGAGGGCGGCATGGCGAACATGCGCTACTCGATCTCCAACACCGCCGAGTACGGCGACTACACGCGCGGCCCGCGCATCATCACCCCCGCCGTGAAGGAGGAGATGAAGCGCGTGCTCGACGACATCCAGTCCGGCCGCTTCGCGCGCGACTGGGTGCTCGAGAACGCCGCCGGCCAGGCGAGCTTCAAGGCGATGCGTCGCCGCGCGGCCGAGCATCCGATCGAGCAGGTCGGCGAGAAGCTCCGCGCGATGATGCCGTGGATCTCCAAGAACAAGCTCGTCGACAAGGCGAAGAACTGACCTCGGCCCCGCGCGGCGGCCCCACGCCGCCGCGCGGGAACCCTGGTCCGGCAAGATCGGATCCAGGCGAGCATTCCCCGGCGCGGAATGCGCGCCTGGATCCGTTTCTATTTGCGGCGCAGGGCAGAGGCCGGGAAGGCGGCGAGCTTGGCGGCGGGCCGGATCGGCCGGCGCACCAGTTCGCCGCCGCAATTGGGGCAGAGGCGACCAGGCAGGCGCGTATCTACGCACTGCGTGCACCAGGTGCATTCGAACGAACAGATCATCGCCCCGCGGCTGTCCGGCGGCAGGTCGCGCCCGCAGCATTCGCAGTCAAGTCTCAGTTCCAGCATGCTCAAGCCTCCCGTGCAGCGGTCTAGCGCGCGAGCTCGAAGCCCTCGTCGCGCCAGCCGGTGATGCCACCGGCCATGATCTTCACCGGCCGCCCGAGCCGCGCCAGCCGCAGCGCGGCGCGTGCCGCGCCATTGCAATGCGGCCCGGCGCAATAGACGACGAACAGCGTGCCGGCTGGCCAGGTTTCCAGCCGCGACGCAGTGATCTTGCCATGCGGCAGATGGATGGCACCTTCGACATGCCCCTCGGCGAAGGCGTCGGCGCCGCGGACGTCGAGGAGGACGAAGTCGGGCCCCGCGCGCATGGCTGCATGCACGTCCCAGCAATCAGTCTCGAAGGCAAAGGCGGCGGCGAAATGCGCTTCGGCCTCGGCGCTGGTGGCTGCCGGGATCTCGGTGACGGCGCTGGACATGGCGAACCTCTCGTATTGATGCGCGTGCCTCGATCGGTACGGCCTTGCGGGCGTGGTCACAAGCGGCGTAAACGCCACATATGCACGAGATCACGCCAACTCCGCGCAGGCCGCTGATGGTCGCGCTCGTCTATGACGGGCTTTGTACCTTCGAGTTCGCGATCGCAGCCGAGATCTTCGGCTTGCCCCGGCCGGAGCTGGGGCCGGGCTGGTACCGCTTCGCCGCTGCCGCGATCGAGCCCGGACCGCTGCGTGCGCAGGGCGGGCTGCGGGTCGCGACAGATGGCGGGCTTGGCCTGCTGCGCCAAGCCGATCTGATCGTTATCCCCGGCTGGAAGGGCAACGCGGTCCCGGTGCCCGCGCGGTTGCTGCGCGCGCTGCATCGAGCCCACGCGCGCGGCGCACGGCTGGCGTCGATCTGCTCG
Source organism: Alphaproteobacteria bacterium (assembly GCA_947500965.1). Lineage (GTDB taxonomy): Bacteria > Pseudomonadota > Alphaproteobacteria > CACIAM-22H2 > CACIAM-22H2 > CAIOSQ01. Next base: position 4,797 of record CANMWW010000087.1, on the reverse strand, counting down.
GGCGCCTTCGTGCTCGCGGCGACGGGACTGCTCGACGGCAAGCGCGTCGCGACGCATTGGCGCTACGCCGAGGCGCTGGCGGCGATGCACCCGCGCTGCCGTGTCGATGCGCAGGTGCTCTATGTCGAGGAGGGCCGCATCCTGACCTCCGCGGGCAGCGCGGCGGGCATCGACCTGATGCTGCATGTCGTGCGCAAGGATTTCGGCGTCGCGGCCGCGAACAGCGTCGCGCGGCGGCTTGTCGTCGCCGCGCATCGAACCGGCGGCCAGGCGCAGTTCATCGAACGCCCGGTACCACCGCCGCATGAGGGCCGGTTCTCGCACCTGCTCGATCGGGTGCGCGCCGACCCGGCCGCCGACTGGCCGGTGCGCCGACTCGCGACCCTCGCGGCGATGAGCCCGCGCACGCTGCTGCGCCGTTTCGTCGAGACGACAGGGCTGGCACCGGGCGACTGGGTGACTTCGGTGCGCGTCGAGGAGGCGCGGCGACTACTCGAGACGTCGGCGCTCGGCCTCGATCGCATCGCGGCCCTCGCGGGCTTCGGCTCGACCGCGACGCTGCGCCACCACTTCCGCCGCCGCCTTCGCCTGACGCCGCGCGACTATCGCGAGCGCTTCGGCGGATGAAGCGGATCCAGATCGGGCTTCGGCGATGGAGGGCTGACAACCGCGCGGATCCTTCTTCGTTCAGCACTCGAGGATCGCGTAGATCTTGCGCACGTAGCCGTCGGTGCGGAAGTCGGTGACGGCGCCGAAGGGCACGAAGAACGATTCCCCCGCCTTGAACACCTGCGTGCGGCCGGACGGACCCGTGATCGCCACGCTGCCCTCGAGCAGGCACATCAGCTCGTGGCGCGGGAAGGGCACCGCCTTGCGGTGATAGGCGGTGGACGACCACGCGCCGACCGATAGCCTGCCGCCGCGATCCTCGAAGAATTCATGGCCATGCTGCCGCGGGTCGCCCGAGAGCAGCATCTCCGGCCGCGGCCCCGGCGAGGGCGACAGCGCGACCGACGGGTCCGGCTTGATGACCGCGAGGCCGCTGGCGTCGCGCGCCGCGGCGTCGTCCGGCGTCTCCAGGATCACGAAGATCTTCCTGACGTCACCCGCCTGCCGCCACTGGCGCACCAGGCCCTTGGGCAGGATGAAGCTCTCGCCCGCGACGATGCGCGTGACCTTGCCGGATGGCTCCGCGATCTCGACCTCGCCCTCGAGGAGCAGCATGAACTCGTCGTTGTCGTGCGGCGCCATCGTCGAGGTGAAGGCGCTGCAGGCCCAGATGCCGGCGGTCAGGCCGCGCGCCCGGTCGTCGATGTAGAGCCTGCCGCGCTGCACCGGCCGGCCGGAGACCAGCGTGTGCGCGGGCATCTCCTCCCATGTCTCGAGCGCCGCGCCCGGGTCGAAGCGCACCGCGTCGCCCGGAATGATGCCGTCGCCATCCATCGCCGTCCCTCCCTCGAGATGCCGCCAGTGTGCAGCCCGCGCGCGATGGAAGGCAAACCCGGGCCGTTCAGGCCATGAGCCAGACCACGATCGTCCCGCCCGTCGTCAGCAGGATGTGGCCGAAGGGGACGGCGGCGGTGTAGCCGAGCACCGCGATCGGGCTGCCCGAGCGGTCCTGGAGCGCGGCGAGCGCCGCGGTCATGGTCTGCGCGCCGGCGAGCGCGCCAAGCAGCAGCAGCGGGTTCATCCGCAGCACGTAGCGCCCGACCAGCAGGCCCACGAGCTGCGGGACCAGCGTGACCACGACCCCGCCGACCAGAAGGCCGATGCCGGCCTGCTGCACGGCCTGCACGAAGACCGGGCCCGCATGCAGCCCGATCATGCCCACGAAGGCCGCCAGGCCGAGCGAGGTCATCAGCGCCACGGCGCCGTCGGGGATATGCGCGAAGACCGGGCGGCGCGAGCGCAGCCAGCCGACGAAGAGCCCGGCGACCAGCGTGCCGACGCTGACGCTCAGCGACACATGCGCGGCGCCGATGTCGATCGCCACCAGCGTGCCCATGAGGCCGCCGAGGAAGATCGCGAGCCCGAGCGTCACGAAGTCCGTCGGATCGCTGGCGCGGATCGCCGCGCCGGCGCGCGCGGCGACCGCCTCCACGGCGGGCGCGGGCCCGACCAGCGTCACCACGTCGCCGCGCTCGATGGCGGCCTGCGGCCCGACGGGGATGTCGAGGCTGCTGCGCAGGATGCGGCTGACGAAGACGCCGCGGGTGCTCTCCCGCGCGCCGAGCTCGGCGAGCGTGCGGCCGACGACGTCGCGCGATGACACGTACACGTCGAGCGCGAGGGTCGGCACGTCGAGGAGCTCCCTGTCCTCGACCTCGCGCGCGGTCGGGCCGATGGCCTCGACCAGCGCCGCGCGCCGCGCCGCCACGGCGACGACGTCGCCCGCGCGCAGGACGGTCCCGGGCTCCGCCTCGACCAGGGCGCCGTCGCGGCGCAGCCGGAGGATGAACGCGCGCTGGCCGCCGAGCGCGGCTTCCGCCTCGCGCACGGTCATGCCGGCGACGCGGCCCTCGGCGGGGATCTCGTAGGCGCGCAGTTCCACGGCGCGCCAGGCCGAGCCCGTGCCGCCTGCCTTGGCCAGCCCGTATTTCTCCTCGAGCCTGCGTGCTTCCTCGCGCACGTCGATGCCGAGGATCCATGGCCCTATCAGCGTGGTCACCAGGATCACGCCCAGCGCGCCGAACAGGTAGCAGAGCGCGTCGGCGACCGCGATGTGGCCGACCAGCAGCGACTTGCGGTCCTGCGGGATCGGCAGGGCGCGGATGGCCTCGGCGGCGGTGCCGATGGCTGGCGATTCCGTCGTCGCGCCGGAGAACATCCCGGCGGCGAAGCCGGGATCGAGGCCGAGCACGCGCGCCACGACGACCGCCGTCGCGATCGCGGCCAGCGGCACGACGATGCCGATGGCGACGCCCGGCAGGCCGTCGCCGCGCACCGCGCTCAGGAATTTTGGGCCGACCGAGTAGCCGATGCCGAAGAGGAAGAGCAGGAACAGGATCGACTTCGCGGTGTCGGAGACCGGAACCTCGGCGAACTGCCCGACCAGCAGCCCCGCGAAGAGCGCACCCGTCACCGGGCCTGGCCCGAAGCCGCGATACTTGAGCTTGCCGACGAGGTAGCCGAGGCCGACCACGAGGAAGACGGCGAGGTCCGGATGGGCCTCGAGGAAATGGGCCATCGCTTGGAACGGCATCGTCGTCCTCCCCCTCTGGTGGCGCGAGCATGGCATGGCGGCGCGCGCCGGGGCGAGGCGATGTCGCGCTGGCCGCGGGGCGCGCGCTCGCCTAGAACGAAGGCTTGCGCGCGGGCCGGACCCGCGCGGGGGGAGGCCCGATGCAGGTGCTGTTCAGGAACGCTGCGGTCTATGACGGCGAGGGCGACGCGCTGCGCCCGGGCTGCGACGTGCTGGTCGAGAAGGGCGAGATCCGCGAGGTCTCCGACCGCCCGATCTCCCCTGCCTTCGCGACGGTGCTCGACCTGCGCGGGCGCACGCTGATGCCCGGCCTGATCGACTGCCATGTCCACGCGACGGCGACGATGCTCGACCTCGGCGCCAATGCCCGCGTGCCGCACACGCTGCAGGCCTATCGCGTGATCCCGATCCTGCGCGGCATGCTCGACCGCGGCTTCACCTCGGTGCGCGACGCCGGCGGCGCCGACTACGCGCTCTCCGTCGCGGTCGACACGGGCATCGTGCAGGGACCGCGGCTCTTCGTCTCCGGGCAGGCGCTGAGCCAGACCGGCGGGCACGCCGACTTCCGCGGGCGCTGGGACGAGAACGAGCCGGCCTGCGGCTGCTGCCGGCGGCTCGGCCGGCTGGGCCGCGTCGTCGATGGCGTCGATGCCTGCCGTCGCGCCGTGCGCGAGGAGATCAAGGCGGGCGCCAGCCAGATCAAGGTCATGGCCTCGGGCGGCGTCGCCTCGCCGACCGACCCGATCGGCTTCACCGGCTTCTCCGAGGACGAGCTGCGCGCGATCTGCGCCGAGGCCGAGGCGGCGCAGACCTACGTGATGGCGCATGCCTACACGCCCGCCGCCATCCGCCGCGCCGTGGCCTGCGGCGTGCGCACGATCGAGCACGGCAACCTCGCCGACGACGAGACCGCGCGCGCGATGGCGGCCGCCGGCGCGATCGCCGTTCCGACCCTGGTGACCTACGACGCGCTGGCCGAGCAGGGCGCCGCTCTGGGCTTCCCGGCCGAGAGCGTCGCCAAGATCGAGGCCGTCCGCGGCGCGGGCCTGCGCTCGCTCGAGATCTTCGCGCGCGCGGGCACCCGGATGGCCTTCGGCTCCGACCTGCTTGGCGAGCTGCACGAACGGCAGTCGGACGAGTTCCTGATCCGCGGCCGGGTGCTCCCCGCCGCCGAGGTCCTGCGGCAGGCGACCTCGGGCGCGGCCGAGGTGCTTCGCATGCAGGGTCGCCTCGGGACGATCCGCGCCGGCGCCATCGCGGACCTGCTGGTGGTGGACGGGAACCCGCTGGCCGACCTCTCGCTGCTCTGCCACCAGGGGCGCCACCTCGATGCGATCATGAAGGCTGGCGCCTTCCACCGGAACCGGCTGGCCTGAGGGGCGCCCCGCGCGGGGCGTTCCGGACTCGACTCGGGCCTGCCGGGCTGGCACATAACCCCCGCCGGCGGCCCCGCGCAGGGGGCGTCCCGGCGCATGGCAGGCGCGCCGGCCGGCGCTCGCGGATCGGGCGCAATTCCGCCCCATTCCCGCGCCCCACTGGTGCTCGTCGCGGCGTCCCCGCCCCGGCGTTCCCCGCCGCCATGCGGCTCGCATGCG
>CANMWW010000086.1 GCA_947500965.1 Alphaproteobacteria bacterium | reverse complement strand
CTCTACAGCTACATCGACCCGCGCCACGAGGCGATGGTCCGCGCGATCGCCGCGGAGGAGTACCCGGAGGCCTTCGTCACCTGCTCGAGCGAGGTGGCGCCGGAGTTCCGCGAGTTCGAGCGCCTGTCGACGACCGTGGTCAACGCCTACCTGGGCCCGGTGATGGACCGCTACATCGGCCATCTCGGCCCGCGCCTCGACGAGGCCGGCGTCGACGCGCCACGCCACATCACCGCCTCCAACGGCGGCGTGATGTCCTTCGAGATGGCGCGCTCGCAGCCCGTGCGCACCGTGCTCTCCGGCCCCGCGACCGGGGTCGTGGGCGGCCTCAGGACCGGCATCCTCGCGGGCTACCCGAACCTCATCACCTTCGACATGGGCGGCACGTCGACCGACGTCGCGCTGATCGAGGAGGGCAAGGCCAAGCTCGCCGGCGAGATGGACGTCCACGGCTACCCGCTGAAGACGCCGATGCTCGACATCCACACCGTCGGCGCGGGCGGCGGGTCCATCGCGCACATCGACGCCGGCGGCCTGCTCAAGGTCGGCCCGCGCTCCGCGGGCGCGCATCCCGGTCCGGTCTGCTACGGGCTCGGCAACGAGGAGCCGACGGTCACGGACGCCAACGTCACGCTGCAGACGCTGAACCCGACGCACCTGCTCGGCGGCCGCATGAAGATCGACCAGGCGCGGGCGAAGGCGGCGATCGCGCGGCTCGCCGCGCGCCTCGGCCTCGACCCGATGGCGACCGCGCAGGGCATCCTCTCGGTCGTCACCGCCAACATGGCGAAGGCGATCCGCGTGATCTCGGTGCAGCGCGGCCACGACCCGCGCGACTACACGCTCGTCGCCTTCGGCGGCGCCGGCCCGCTCCACGCCTCGCGGCTGGCGCGCGAGCTCGACATGAAGCGCATCCTGGTGCCGCGCAACCCCGGCATCCTCTGCGCGCTCGGCCTGCTGCTCACCGACCTGCAGACCAACTACGCGCAGACCAGCATCATGGCCGTGGAGGCCGCGACGCTCGGGCGCATGCGCGCGACCTTCGAGGCGCTGCGCCAGCGCGCCGACGACTGGTTCGCGCGCGAGGGCATCGCGCCGGAGGGCCGGCGCGTCAATGCGACGGTCGACATGCGCTATGCCGGGCAGAACTACGAGCTGCCCATCGCCTTCCCCGCCGGCGCGAGCGACGAGGAACTGCTCGCCGCGCTGCGCGGCGGCTTCGAGCGCGCGCATCGGCAGATGTACGGCTACATCGCCGAGGAAGAGCCGATGCAGGCCGTCACCTTCCGCCTGGAGGCGATCGGCGCCGTGCCGAAGGCGGAGATCAGGGCGCGGCCACCCGCGCCCGGCACCGCGGCCGACGCGATCGTCGGCAGGCGCGACGTCTGGCTGGTCGAGGCCGGTGGCTTCGTCGCCTGCCCGGTCTACGACCGCGAGCGCCTCGGGCCGGGGCATCGCTTCGCGGGCCCGGCGATCGTCGAGCAGATGGACGCCACCACCGTCCTGCTGCCCGGCCAGTCCGCCACCGTGGATCCCTACCTCAACATCATCGTCGAGGGCTGACGCGATGAACGCCTCCCCTGCCCCGCGCAAGTCGTCCGGCGGCACGCCGGTCGACCCGATCACCGTCGAGGTCATCGGCAACGCCCTGTCCTCGATCGTCGAGGAGATGGGCGAGACGCTCGTGCGCGCCGCCTACTCCACCAACATCAAGGAGCGGCGCGATTCCTCGACCTGCCTGTTCGACGCGCGCGGCCGCACGCTCTGCCAGGCGATGCACATCCCGATGCATCTCGGCTCGCTGATCGGCGTGGTCGAGCACATCAGCCGGCGACACGACCTGTCCGACCTGCGCGAGGGCGACGTCTTCGTCGGCAACGACGCCTACACGGGCGGCGGCACGCACCTGCCGGACATCGTCCTCGCGGAGCCGATCTTCTTCGAGGGCGAGCTCGTCGGCTGGGCCACCAACCTCGCCCACCACGCCGACTTCGTGGACCGCGGCCACGACCACATCTTCCAGGAGGGCCTGCGCATCCCGCCGGTGCGGCTCTACCGCGCGGGCAAGCTGCAGCAGGACGTGATGGACCTGATCCTGTTGAACATGCAGGTCCCGCGCGAGCGCCTGAACGACTTCCGCGCGCAGATGGCCGCCAACCGCCAGGGCATCCAGCGCTTCCAGTCGCTGTGCAGGCGCTACGGCAGGGACCTGCTGCTTTCCGCCTGCGACGCGCTGCTCGACTACGCGGAGCGGCTGACGCGCGCCGGCATCGCGACGATCCCGTCCGGCACCTACAGCTTCGAGGACACGTTCGACGGCGACGAGATCGAGGGCTCGGTCACCTTCAAGTGCCGCATCGAGGTGAAGGGCGACGAGATGCACCTCGACTTCGACGCGCCGCCCCAGGTGCGCGCCGGCATCAACCTCGTCTGGACCGGGCTGCTCGCCACCGTCTACTACGCGGTGAAGACCCTGATCGGCGCCGACGTCCCGCCCAACGAGGGCATGTTCCGGCCGATCCACGTCACGGCGACGAAGGGCTCGATCCTCAACTGCGTCGAGCCCGCGGCCGTCAACGCGCGGCTCGACCCGTGCCAGCGCGTGGTCGACCTGATCCACGGCGCGCTCGCGCCCGCCATCCCCGGTCGCATCACCGCCGCGCACAACGGCGCGTGCATCTCCTCGACCTTCAGCGGCGTCAACCCGCGCACGGGCGAGTACTACGTGTACCTCGAGACGATCGGCGGCGGCTTCGGCGCGCGCGCCTCGAAGGACGGGCTCGACGGCGTGCACGCGCACCTCACCAACACCTCGAACCTTCCGGTCGAGGCGCTCGAGGGCGAGTACCCGCTGGTGGTGGAGCGCTACGAGCTGGTCGACGATTCCGGCGGCGCGGGCAAGTACCGCGGCGGCACCGGGCTGCGCCGGCAGATCCGCGCCGAGGGCCATACCTGCCGCACGTTCATCCACGGCTCGCGCCGCCTGTCCTCGCCCTGGGGGCTGTTCGGCGGCGGCGGCGGCGGGCGCTGCCGCTTCGCCTACTCGCAGGACGCCGACCCGCCGCAGAAGGGCTACACCTTCCTCAGGCACGGCCAGTCCGTGACGATCGTCACGCCCGGCGCCGGCGGCTACGGCGACCCGCGCGAGCGCGACCGCGCGCTGCTCGAGCGCGACATCGCGGACGGCAAGGTCTCCGCCGCCGAGGCGCGCCGGCTCTACGGCCATGACGGCTGACGACTTCCACGCCACCCGATCCGAGGACAGGAGAACCACCATGACGAACGACACGAGGAACGCCGCCGCGCTCTCCCGGCGCGGCTTCATCGGCGCCGGGGCGGCCGCCGCCTTCGCCGCGACCTCGGTCGCGGAGCGCGCCTCGGCGCAGGGCCGCGACAGGCTGGTCTTCGCGCTGTCCTCCTACCCGCCGTCGCTGCGGCCCTGGGCGAATACCGGGACCGCGGCCGGCACCGCGAAGTGCCAGTTCCTGCGCGGCCTGCTGAGCTACGGCCCGAAGGGCGAGATCCGCGGCGAGCTCGCCGAGTCCTGGCGCAGCGACGGGCCGACCACCTGGACGCTGCGCCTGCGCGAGGGCGTGCGCTTCCACGACGGCGAGGCGCTGACGCCCGACGCGGTGCGGCGCAGCTTCGAGCTGATGCAGGACGAGAAGTCCACGGCCTCGCTGCGCGGCGCCTTCGGCGCGCTCATCGACCGGATCGAGGCGCCCGACGCGCGCAGCGTGCGCTTCCAGCTGAAGAAGCCCTCCGCGACCTTCGTCTACATGCTGGCGAGCTGGCACGCGCCGATGATCTCGCCGAAGTCGAACGAGGCGAACCCGGTCGGCGCCGGCCCCTACCGCATCGTCGACGTCGAGCGCGGCACGCGCATCGACTTCGACGCCTTCGACGGCTACTGGAACAAGGGCCTGCCGAAGACCAGGAAGCTGCGCATGGCCGCCTACGCGGACGAGAACCTGCGCGTCGCCGCGCTCGACGCCGGCGACGTCGACATCATCGAGTACGTCCCCTGGCAGAGCTACGAGTCGATCGAGCGGAACGCCAAGCTGGCGATGGACATCGTCGACGGGCCGTTCATGTACCTCAACTTCAACTGCGCGCAGGGCCCCTTCACCAACGCCAAGCTGCGCCAGGCCGTCGCCTACGCCATCCGCCGCGAGGACGTCGTCAAGGCGGCGTTCTTCGGCCGCGGCAGCGCGATGAACGGCCTGCCCTTCCCCAAGGGCTCGGAGTTCCGCGACGAGGCGACGGCCAACCACTGGCGCACCGACCTCGACCTCGCGCGCAAGCTCCTCGCCGAGGGCGGGCAGCCCAGCGGCTTCTCGTGCAAGCTGCTCTCCACCGCGCAGTACGGCATGCACAAGGACACCGCCGAGGTCGTCCAGCAGAGCCTCGCGGCGATCGGCATCAGGGTCGAGCTGGTCCTGCCGGACTGGGCGACGCGCGTCGCGGTCGGCAACCGCGGCCAGTACGACTTCGGCGTGATGGGATCCGCGGGCGACTTCAACGACCCGGATTCGATGGCGCAGTTCCTCGACGGCAGCCAGACGCCGAACTACACGCGCTCGCACGGGTACAACAACCCGAAGGTCAACGAGCTCTTCGAGCAGGGCCGCGCCGAGCTCGACGTCGCGAAGCGCAAGGCGATCTACCGCGAGATGGAGAAGCTGGCGCTCGAGGACGCGGCGCTGGTCGGCGTGGCGTGGCGCTCGCAGGCCTACGCGATGCGCAAGCCGCTCTCCGGCTTCGCCAACCTCCCGGGCTTCCTCAGCTTCTACTCGGGGCTGACGCTCGAGAACGTCTCGATGGGCTGACGCGCGGAACCGGGGCCGCCGCCCTCCGGCGGCCCCGACCCGGCCTGACCAACCGCCATGGCCTATGTCCTGCGTCGCCTCGCCATCTCGATCGGCCTGATCTGGACGGTCGCGACGCTCATCTTCCTCGTCCTGCGCATGATCCCCGGCGACCCGGCGGAACTGCTGCTCTCCAGCGGCGGGGTCGCGCCGGATCCCGCGCAGGTGCTCGAGCTGCGCGAGCGCCTTGGCCTCGAGGCGCCGCTCCTCCAGCAATACGCCAGCTTCATCGGGCAGCTCCTGCGGCTCGACCTCGGCACCTCTCTCACCGACGACTACCCGGTGATGGACGAGATCGCAAAGCGCCTGCCGCGCACGATCGAGCTCATCCTCGCCGCCACGATCCTCGCGGTCGCCATCGGCATGCCGCTCGGCGTCGTCGCGGCGCTGCGCCGCGGCTCGGGCATGGACAGGACGCTGTCGGCCGTCGCCAGCTTCAACCAGTCGCTGCCCGTCTTCGTGACCGGCACGCTGCTCATCCTGGTCTTCGCGCAGCAGCTGCGCTGGGTCCCCGCCGGCGGCTACGTCGCCTTCGCGCAGGATCCCGCCAGGCACCTGACGAACCTGCTGATGCCGGCCGTCACCATCGCGATCGGCCTGTCGACCGTCGTCTTCCGCATGACGCGCGCGAGCGTGCTCGAGACCCTCGACCGCGACTGGGTCCGCACCGCGCGCGCCAAGGGCCTGGCGTCGCGGCATGTCGTGCGCCGCCACGTGCTGCGCAACTCGCTCGGCCCGGTCGTGACGGTGATCGGCCTGCAGATGGGCACGCTGCTCGGCGGCACGGTCCTGGTCGAGTACGTCTTCAACTGGCCGGGCCTGTCCGGCTACCTCGTGCGCGCCGTCGAGCAGCGCAACTATCCCGAGGTGCAGGGCATCGTGCTCGTGATCTGCGCGCTCTTCGTCTTCCTCAACCTCGTGGTCGACCTGCTCTACGCCGTGCTCGACCCGCGCGTGCGGCACGGCTGACGCGATGATCGGCGCCCTCGCAAGCGACAAGCGCCTGCGTCGCCTCGCCTGGCCGCTCGCGGCGGTCGGGACGATCCTGCTGCTGGCGCTGTTCTCGCCGCTGCTCGCGCCCTACGACCCCGCCGCGCAGAACGTCGCCGCGCGCCTCGCCGCGCCGTCCCTCGCCCATCCGCTGGGGCAGGACGAGTTCGGCCGCGACGTGCTCTCGCGGCTGCTGGTCGGCGCGCGCGCCAGCCTGCGCGTCGCGCTCGTCTCGGCCGTGATCGCCGGCGCCATCGGCGTCGCGATCGGGCTGGTGGGCGGGTATTTCGGCGGGATCGTCGAGCTCTTCACCATCCGGCTCACCGACATCATCCTCTCCTTCCCGCCCATCCTCCTGGCGCTGCTCGTGGTGACGCTGCTCGGGCCGGGCGTCGGCACGCTGACCTTCGTGCTGTCGATCCTCTACGTGCCTGCCTTCGCGCGCGTGACCTATGGCGAGGTGCTGTCGGCGCGCGCGCTCGACTACGTCGAGGCGGCGCGCGCGGCGGGCGCGGGCGCCGCGCGCATCATGCTGCGCACGATCCTGCCGAACATCCTCGGCCCCATCCTCGTGCAGTTCTCGCTCGTCGTGGCGGCGGCGATCCTGATCGAGTCCGGCCTCAGCTTCCTCGGCCTCGGCGTCGTGCCGCCCGAGCCGTCCTGGGGCCTGATGATCCGCGGGGCGCGCGGCACGATGCAGCACAACCCGTGGCTGCTCCTGTGGCCCTGCATCGCGCTCGTCGTCACCATCCTCGCGATCAACCGGCTCTGCGACGCGCTGCGCGACGTCTTCGACCCGCGCGTGGGCGGCGCCGTCGACGCCGGCACGATCCGCAGGCTGTTCGACGCGACGCTCGGCCTGCCCGCGACGCGCGCCGCGGCGGCCCCGCAGGGCCAGCCGTCGGGCGACGTGCTGCTCTCCGTGCGCGGCCTCTCCACGCATTTCGCGACGCCCGACGGGATCCTGCGCGCCGTGGACGGCGTCTCCTTCGACCTGCGGCGCGGCGAGACGCTGGCGGTCGTGGGGGAGTCGGGATCGGGCAAGTCGATCACCGGCCTGTCGCTGCTCGGCCTCGTGCCGCGGCCGGCGGGGCGGATCGTGGGCGGCGAGATCCTGCTCCGCGGGCGCGACGGCCGGGTGCGCGACCTCGCGAAGCTCGACGAGGCCGGGCTGCAGGAGATCCGCGGCAACGAGATCGCGATGGTCTTCCAGGAGCCGATGACCAGCCTGAACCCGGTCTATCGCATCGGCGACCAGATCGCCGAGGCCGTGGTCCGCCATCGCGCCGTCCCTGCTTCCGAGGCCCGCGCCATCGCGCTTGCGGCGCTCGAGACGGTAGGCATCCCCGACGCGGCGCGACGCATCGACGACTACCCGCACCAGCTCTCCGGCGGCATGCGCCAGCGCGCGATGATCGCCATGGCTCTGGCCTGCGAGCCCAGCCTGCTGGTGGCGGACGAGCCGACGACGGCGCTCGACGTCACCATCCAGGCGCAGATCCTGGACCTCCTGCGCGGCCTCAAGCGCGGCGAGCGCGGCGGCATGGGGATCCTCTTCGTCACCCATAATTTCGGCGTCGTCGCCGAGATGGCCGACCGCGTGCTCGTGATGTACGCGGGCCGCGTCGTCGAGGAAGGCGACGTGCGCACGATCTTCCGCGACCCGCGCCACCCCTACACGCGCGGCCTGCTCGGATCGATCCCCGGCGCGCCGGGCGCGCGCGGCGCGGACGGGCTGCTGCGCGCGATCCCCGGCAACGTGCCGAGCCTGCGCGACCTGCCGCCGGGCTGCGCCTTCGCGCCGCGCTGCGCCTGGGCCGAGCCCGCCTGCGCCGCGTCCGATCCCGCGATCGAGGTCGTCGCGCCCGGCCATCGCACCCGCTGCCGCCGCTGGAGGGAGCTATG
>CANMWW010000085.1 GCA_947500965.1 Alphaproteobacteria bacterium | reverse complement strand
CGCGTTGGCGATGGCGTCGTCCTGGCGATCGCGCATGCCCTCGACGGTCCAGCGTCCGGCGCGGCGGACGCCGACCTCGAAGACGAAGGCCCTTTCCGACATCGCGCGACGCGCCGCGTCGTCCCGGTGCCCCTGCGCGCCGGGGATCCGTCAGCCGCGGCCGACGAAGGGCATCTTCGTCGCCATGACCGTCGCGAAGAGGAGGTTGGAGCCGGGCGGCAGGGCGGCCATGTGCACGATCGTGTCGGCGACGGACTCGACGTCCATCAGCGGCTCGATCGCGACCTCGCCATTGGCCTGCGGCACGCCCTTGGCCATGCGCGCGGCCATGTCGGTCGCGGCGTTGCCGATGTCGATCTGGCCGCACGCGATGTCGTGCTTGCGGCAGTCGAGGGCGAGGCTCTTGGTGAGGCCGGTCACCGCGTGCTTGGTCGCGGTGTAGGGCCCGGAGTTCGGGCGCGGCGCGTGCGCGGAGATCGAGCCGTTGTTGACGATGCGCCCGCCGCGCGGATCCTGCGCCTTCATGATCCGGATGGCCTCCTGCGCGCAGAGGAACAGGCCGGTCAGGTTGATGTCGACGACGTATTTCCACTGCTCGAGGGACATGTCCTCGATCGGGATGCCGGGCGCGTTGACGCCGGCGTTGTTGAACAGGAAGTCGAGGCGGCCGAACTCCGCCTTCACCTTCGCGAAGAGCGCCTTCACGGAGGCCTGGTCGGCGACGTCCGCCGGCACGACGAGCGCGCGCGCGCCGGTGTCCTTGCCGAGCGCCGCGGTCTCCTCGAGCGCCTCGCGGCGACGGCCCGCCAGCGCCACGTCCCATCCCGCGCGCATCAGCGCCAGCGCCGAGTGCTTGCCGATGCCGCTGCCCGCGCCGGTGACGAGCGCGATCTTCCTGTTGGCCATGAGACTTTTCCTCCGTTCGCTGGCGCCCGCCGCGCCTTGCCGGCCGGGCAGGGCGAGATTGCTGGCGCGCGCCGGAGGAGGCAAGCCGCTTGCGTCGACGTCCCCCGGACGGTGGCGCGACGCCCGTGCGGCCTATGCCCGATGGGCGTCTTGAGGAATGGCGTCCTCGGTCGCGATCCTCCGCCCCGGACAAGCGGAGGGAGGTCGCATGCGGATCAGGGTCGCGGACGTGCCGCCGGGAATGACGGTGTTCCAGTACATCAGGTCGCGCTGCGACCACGACAGGCTGGCCGCGCGCTGCGTGCCGCGGGTGGGACGCCGCGCGCGCCTCTCCTTCGACCTCGGGGGAACCGACCTCTCGGCGCTGCGCGCGGAGGTGGAGGCCGCGCTCGCGCGGCATGGCTTCCGCGGCTGGCGCCACGCGGCCGGCGAGAGCCGCGCCTATGGCGGATTGTCGCTGACCTGGAACCCGCGCCACCAGGACGGGCCGGACCCGGAGGCGGCGACGCTCGGCACGCCACGCAACGCGCGCGAGGAGTTCTTCTGGAACTCGGTCGGCCGGCACGAGCAGCTGCGGGATTCCTATTTCGACGGCTACGGCTTCGTGCAGCGCACGCCATTCGCGCGCGCGGGCGCGCTGGGCGCCTTCCTCGACGGGTTCTCGCGCAGCCTGGTGCGCAGCCGCGTCGGCGTCATACCAGGCGCGGCGGTCGGTGCCGGCGACGAGGCCTATCTCGCGCGCGAGGGCTGGCACCGCGACGAACCGGTCTTCGAGACGCTGCGCCTCAACATCCCGCGCGCGACCGACCCCAACTTCGTCTTCCAGATGGCGGGAGAGCCGCCCTACCACCTCGGGGTCGGCCGCGCCTATACCTGGGACACCAACCGCCCGCATCGCGTCTTCTGCCGCGGCGGGACCCCGGCGACCAGGATCCATCTCGTGCTCGGCGTGTCGCCCTGGTTCGACCACGACCCGGTCGAGGACGCCTGGACGGCGAACGAGCATTTCGGGCGCACGCATCCCTTCGACATGGCCGCCGAGGGGCTGCTCCATCCGGCGATCCGGCTCGCGCTCCCCGCCGCGGCCTGAGGCGCGGGCGCCCGGCGCCGCCCATGGCGGCGCGTGCGGGCTGATGTATGGTCCGCCTCGCAGATGTCCGCGACGAGCGAGCAGGGCGGGGTGCCACCCGCGGCGGCCGGGGCCGATCCCGCGCGCTGGCTGGTGCTGCTCGCCGTCTGGCTGGCCTATGCCTGCTTCGGGCTGACGGCGGTCGCGCTCGCGCCGCTGGTCCTGCCGATCACCCGCGACCTCGCGCTCAGCCATTCCGAGATGGGCGCCATCCTCGGGATCTGGCAGGCGGTCTACATCTTCGCGGCGGTTCCCTGCGGCGCGCTGCTCGACCGGCTGGGCGCGCGCCGGGCGATCTTCGTCGGCGCGCTCTTCATCGCGCTGTCCGGGGCGATGCGCGGCCTCGCCTTCGACTTCTGGAGCTTCTGCCTCGCCGTCGGCGTCTTCGGCATCGGCGGCCCGCTTGTCTCCGCCGGCGCGCCCAAGGTCGTCAGCCACTGGTTCAAGGGCAGCGAGCGCGGCCTCGCGATGGGCATCTACATCACCGGGCCCGCGGTCGGGGCGATCGCGGGCCTGTCGCTGACGAATTCCGTGCTCATGCCGCTGTTCGGCGAGGACTGGCGCGCCGTCCTCGCGGCCTGGAGCGGCGTGGCCTTCGCGGGCGCGCTCGCCTGGCTGGCGATCGCGTCGCTGCCCGCGATCCGCGCGAACGAGCCGGCCTTGCCGCCCGCCGCCGAGCGGCCTCCGCAGCGCGAGGTCCTGCTGCTGCTCGTGCGGCTGCCCGCGGTGCGCGTGCTGCTGGCGATGAGCGTGTGCATCTTCGCCTTCAACCATGGCCTCAACAACTGGCTGCCCGAGCTGCTGCGCGCCGACGGCATGACGCCCGCCGAGGCCGGCCTCTGGGCGACGATCCCGACGCTCGTGGGGATCGCGGGCTCGCTGCTCATCCCGCGCCTCGCGACGCCGCCGCGGCGCTTCGCGATCCTCGGCGCGCTTGCGTCCTTCGCCGGCCTGAGCGCGGTGCTGCTGCAGTCCGACCCCGGCCCGCTGCTCGCCGCGGGGCTGGTCGCGCAGGGCATCGCGCGCTCCTCGCTGATGACCGTGGCGCTGCTCGCGCTGGTGGAGACGCGCGGCGTCGGCGAGCGCCATGCCGGGACGGCGGGCGGGCTCTTCTTCTCGGCGGCCGAGGTGGGCGGCGCGGGCGGGCCGATCGCGCTGGGCGTGCTCTACGACGCCACGGGCGGCTTCGCCGCGGGGCTCTGGATGCTTGCGGCGCTGGCGGCGCTGATGCTGCTCGGCGCGCTGCGGCTGCGCGCGCTGGAGGCCCGCGCCGCCGCCTGAGCGCGCGCGGGCCGCCTCGCGCCGGTCAGCCGATGCGGAATTTCCGGACGTGGTCGGGCACGGGCACGCCCTGGCGCCCGCGCGGATCGGGCTCCGGCTCGCCGGCCTGCATGCGCAGGGGGATGACGCCCGCCCAGACGTCGATGTCGAGGTCGGCGTCGTCGTCGCCTGGCGGACCCTTGCGGATCTTGGCCGAGGCCTCGTCGATCGGCAGCGCCAGCACCGTCGTCGCCTTGAACTCCTGCTCCGTCATCGCGCGCAGCCGCTCCCATCGCCCCGGGAACATGTGCTCGACCATGGCGCGCAGCCGCGCGCGCTTCTCCTCGCGCTCGTCGACGATGCGCGCGCGCCCGAGCAGCATGACGGAGCGGTAGTTGACGGAATGGTTGTAGGCCGACCGCGCCATCACCATCCCGTCCATCAGCGTGACGGTGACGCAGACCTCGGCGCCGTCGCAGCGCTCGAGCATGCGGCTGGCGGACGAGCCGTGCCAGTAGACATGGTCGCCCTCGCGCCACTGCAGCGTGGGCGTCACCAGCGGCGCGCCGTCGAGCAGGTAGCCGACATGCGCCAGCGGCTGCGCGTCGAGGATCGCGTCGATCGTCGCGCGGTCGTAGGCGCCGCGCTGGTGCATGCGCCTGGTGCGCACGCGTTCGGTCCTGGGCCCTGGCTTGTCCGTCATGGAAACTCCCCGTCCTTGGTCGCGTCGCGCAGCATCGTCGCGATCTGGTATGGTGGAAAGATCCAGTTGGGGAAAACATGGCCAGACCACCCAGGAGGGCGCGCGGGGCCGAGGGCGCCGCGCTCGCGCTCAGCGTCGACCGCGGCTCGGCGACGCCGCTGCACGCGCAGCTCTCGGCGCAGCTGCGCGCCTTCGTGCTCGCGGGGCGCGTGGCGCCGGGCGCGCGCCTGCCGTCGACGCGCGCGCTCGCCGCGGAGCTCGGCATCGCGCGCTCGACAGCGGTGCTCGCCGCCGAGCAGCTCGTCGCGGAGGGCTATGTCGAGGGTCGCGCGGGCGCGGGCCTCTTCGTCTCGACGCGGCTGCCCGAGTCCCCACGGTCCGCGCCGCCGCCCCGCCGCCCGCCGGCGCCGCCGGTCCCGCCGGCGCCACCCGCGCCCTGGCGGCCCTTCGCGGTCGGCGCGCTCGACCCGGCGCTCTTCCCGCACGAGGCCTGGGCGCGCCTGCTGCAGCGCGGCTGGCGCGCGCATGGCGCGGGGATGCTGCGCCAGCCCGACCCCTTCGGCTGGGCGCCGCTGCGCGCGGCGATCGCGCGGCACCTCGGCGAGTGGCGCGGCATCGACTGCGATCCCGGCCGCGTCGTCGTCACCGCGGGCATGGCCGACGCCACCGCCCTCGTCGCGGCCTGCGGCTTCGCCCGCGGCGCGCGCGTGGTGGTCGAGGACCCTGGCTATCCCGCCATCGCGGAGGAGTTGCTGCGCTGCGGGCTGCGCCCCGTGCCGGTGCGCGTCGAGGCCGGCGGGCTCGATGCCGCGCGCATCGCCGCCGACCCCGCGGCGCGCGGCGCGCGTGGCGCCTTCGTCGCGCCCGCGCGCCAGCATCCGCTCGGCGGCGTGATGCCCGTCGGCCGCCGCCTTTCGCTGCTCGACTGGGCGCGCCGCGTCGACGGGCTCGTGGTCGAGGACGAGTACGACGGCGAGTACCGCTATGCCGGCGCGCCGCTGCCCGCGCTCACGAGCCTCGACCGCGACGGCCGCGTGGTCCATGCCGGGAGCTTCTCCAAGGTGCTCGGCCGGTCGCTGCGACTGGGCTATCTCGTGCTCCCGCCCGCGCTGGTGGACGCGGCGCGCGCGCGGCTGCGCGACCGCCCGCCCGCCGCGTCGATCGTCGCGCAGCCGGCGCTGGCGGAGTTCGTCGCCTCGGGCGACTTCGCCGCGCATGTGCGGCGCACGCGGCGCATCTACGCGCGCAGGCTCGAGGCGCTGCTGGAGGCGGGGCGCGCATGGAGCGGGCTCCTCGACATGGAGCCGACGGATTGCGGGCTGCACGTCGTCGTGCGCTTCGGCCCGCGCATGCCCGCGGGCATGGACGACCGCGAGGTCTCGGCGGCGGCGCTGGAGGCGGGGATCGTCGCGCAGCCGCTCTCGGCCAGCCATGCGCGGCCGCCGCGACGGCGCGGGCTGCTGCTCGGCTTCGCGGGCTTCCCCGAGGAGGTGCTCGCCGCGGCGATGCGTCGCCTCGGCCGCGCGGCCGAGGATCTCGCGCGCCGCGGGCGCCGTCGCTCAACCTGAACCCTCGATCTCCTCGCGCAGGATCTCGAGCTCGAGCCAGCGCTCCTCGGCGGCGGAGAGCGCGGCCTCCGCCTCCGCGAGCTCGCGCGTCGCGCGATCGAAGCCCGCGCGGTCGCGCGCGTAGAGCCCGGGGTCGGCGAGCGTCGCGCCGGCGGCGGCGATGCGCGCGCGCAGCCTGTCCATCTCGCCGGGCAGCGACTGCAGCGCATGGCGCTGGTTGAAGCTGAGCCGCGCCCTGGCGGCGCGCGGGGCCTGCGCGGGCGCGGCGGCCGGCGTCGCGGGCGCGCCGCGCTCCGGCGGCCGCGCGGCCTTCGCCTCCACGCCGCGACCGCGCTGCGCGACCATGTCGGAGTAGCCGCCGGCATAGTCCTGCCAGCGCCCGCCGCCCTCCGACGCGACCACCGAGGTGGCGACGCGGTCGAGGAAGTCGCGGTCGTGGCTGACGACGATCGCGGTGCCCGCGTAGTCGGCGAGGATCTCCTGCAGGAGGTCGAGCGTCTCGACGTCGAGGTCGTTGGTCGGCTCGTCCAGCACCAGCAGGTTCGAGGGCCGGGCCAGCGCGCGCGCGAGCAGCAGCCTGCCGCGCTCGCCGCCCGAGAGCGCTGACACCGGCATGCGCGCGAGCTCCGGCGCGAACAGGAAGTCCTTCATGTAGGACAGCACGTGCCGCGGCTGCCCGCCGACATGCACCTGGTCGCCGCGCCCGCCGGTGAGCACCTCGCCCAGCGTCGCCGAGGGCTCGAGGCCCTCGCGCTTCTGGTCGAGCGTGACCATCGACAGGCCGGTGCCGATCGCGACCTCGCCGGAATCGGGGGCGAGCTCGCCGGTCAGCATGCGCAGCAGCGTCGTCTTGCCCGCGCCGTTCGGCCCGACGATGCCGACGCGGTCGCCGCGCATCACGCGCGTGGAGAAGTCCCGGACCACCGGCTCGCCGCCGTAGGACTTCGCGATGCCCGTCGCCGCGATCACCAGCGTGCCCGACCCGCCGGCGTCGAAGGACGACATGCGCGGCGCGCCCTGCGGCGCCACGTGCTCGCGCCGCTGGCGGCGCAGCTCGTGCAGGTCCGAGAGGCGCCGCACGTTGCGCTTGCGCCGCGCCGAGACGCCGTGGCGCAGCCAGTGTTCCTCGCGCACGACCTTGCGGTCGAGCTTGTGCGCCTCGACCTCCTCCTGCTCGAGGACCTCGTCGCGCCAGGCCTCGAAATGGGCGAAGCCCTTCTCCAGGCGCCGCGTGCGGCCGCGGTCGATCCATGCCATCGCGCGCGACAGCGTGGCGAGGAAGCGGCGGTCGTGGCTGATGATGACCATCGCCGCGCGCATCGCGCCGAGTTCCTCCTCGAGCCACGCGATCGCCGGCAGGTCGAGGTGGTTGGTCGGCTCGTCGAGCAGCAGGATGTCGGGCTGCGGGGCGAGCACGCGCGCGATCGCGGCGCGGCGCGCCTCGCCGCCGGAGAGCCGGCCGGGTTCCTCGTCGCCGGACAGGCCGAGGCGCTCGAGCAGGTACTGGACGCGATGCGCGCCGTCGGCCGGGCCGAGCCCGTCCTCGGCATAGGCGCGCACGGTCGCGAAGCCGGAGAGGTCGGGCTCCTGGGGCAGGTAGCGCAGCGTCGTGCCCGGCTGCAGGAAGCGCGAGCCGCCATCGGCCCGCACGAGGCCGGCCGCCACCTTCAGCAGCGTCGACTTGCCGGAGCCGTTGCGCCCGACCAGCGCCAGGCGCTCGCCGGGCGCGACGGAGAGTTCGGCGCCGTCGAGCAGCGGCGGGTCGCCATGCTCGACGCGGATGTCCTTGAGGAGGAGGAGCGGGGGCGCTGCCATCGCGCAGTCGGGTAGCGCATGGCGTCCGGCCGCGCCATGGAAAACGCCGCGCGGGGGATTCTTCCCTCCGGCATGGCGTCTCTCGAGGGAAGGAATTCCCCGGATGCCTCCCCCCGTGGGGTTTTCATGCAGAGGCTCTCAGGCGCGGCGCCGGCGCAGCAGCGTGACCAGCGCCGCGGCGAGGAGCAGCGCGCTCGCGGGGGCGGGTACTCCGGTCGTCGGCGGGTCGTCGAGCAGGTCCTGGCTGGTCGGGCTCACGAGCGCGATCACGTTGCCCGCCGGCAGCGAGGCGTCGTAGGCCTGCGTGAGGTAGCGCAGCGCGAGCCCAAGCAGCGGGGCATCGGGCGCGACGAGCCTGAACGCGCCCGAGCCCAGCCCGTCGTTGCCGTCCATCACGATCTCCCAGATCGCGACCTGGAAGGCAGCGGCGCGGTCGCGCGGCGTGGCGCCCGCCACGCCGTCAT
>CANMWW010000084.1 GCA_947500965.1 Alphaproteobacteria bacterium | reverse complement strand
TCCGCGAGATCGGCGCCGTCTATGTCTCCGCCGAGGTCCATGAAGGCTGGGACAGGCTGCTCGGCAGGAAGCCCTCGCCCCCGCCGCGCCGCGCCGCCGACCTGCCCGTGGTGCCGCCGCGCCCCGCGAAGGGCGAGGCGGGCGGCCATGCCTTCGCGCTGGTCGGCTACGACGCGCGCGGCTTCATCGTCCAGAATTCATGGGGCCCGGCCTGGGGCCGCGGCGGCTTCGCGGTGCTGCCCTACGAGGACTGGGTGCGCCACGCGACCGATGCCTGGGCCTGCGCGCTCGGCGTGCCGGTCGCGGCGTCTCCCGCGCGCCTCGCCGCCTCC
The DNA here is from genome assembly GCA_947500965.1 of Alphaproteobacteria bacterium. Lineage (GTDB taxonomy): Bacteria > Pseudomonadota > Alphaproteobacteria > CACIAM-22H2 > CACIAM-22H2 > CAIOSQ01. Next base: position 7,535 of record CANMWW010000084.1, on the reverse strand, counting down.
GCCTTCCCGGTCGCGAGCGGCCGGTCGCTCGCGACGCTGTCGCGTGCCGCGCGCGCGCCTGGCAACCCGCAGGACGATCCCTGGCCGGTCGACCGCGTCTTCGCGCATGCGGGCTACGAGCCCTGGGGCACGGCGCGCGCCTATGCGCACGCGCTGGTCAGCGGCAACGACGGCCGGCTCGCGGCGAGCGACGTCGCCTTCGGCGCCGGCGCGGCGGCGAGCGCCGCCTATGCGCGGCGCATCGTTCTCGACAACGCGCTCGCCTTCCTCTCCGCGCAGCCGGGCGGCAAGGCGCGGCTGGCGCTCTACGCCCATGGCGGGCTCAACGGCGAGGCCGGCTCGATCGAGCGCATCCGCGTCCTCGGGCCGTGCTTCGCGGCCAACGCGATCCATCCGCTCTTCCTCGTCTGGAGGACCGGCCCGCTCGAGACGCTCTCCTCGATGATGCGCGACGCGCTCGGCCTCGACCGCGACGTCGAGGCGGCGCGCGCGGGGGGCTTCCTCGACGGCGTGCGCGAGGCCGCCGACCGCATGCTCGAGGCCAAGGCGCGGCTGCTGCTGCGCGGCGTGTGGAGCGAGATGCGCGAGAACGCCGAGCGCGCCGCGCGGCCGGGCCACGCGATCGACCTGCTCGCCGGCCTGCTGCTCGACCTGCGCGACGCTCTGGCGGCGCGCGGCAAGGAGCTGGAGATCCATCTCCTCGGCCACTCCGCAGGCAGCATCCTGCTCGGCCATCTCCTCGCACGCTGGCGCCAGGACGACCTGCGCGCCCGCGCGCCGAAGGCCGCCTCGGCCGCGCTCTTCGCCGCGGCCTGCTCGGTGGAATTCGCGCTGCGCACCTACGCCGCCGCGGCGCAGGACGGGATCCTCGACCTCGCGCGGCTGTCGATGTCCTACCTCTCGGACGAGAACGAGCGGCGCGACGCGCTGCCGGCGCCGGGCCTCGCGCTCTACGGCAAGTCGCTCCTCTACCTCGTCTCGCGCGCGCTCGACGACGCGCGCAAGATCCCGCTGCTCGGCATGGAGCGCGCGAACCTCGCCGCCCACGCGGCGGACGAGGGGCAGTGGGCGCGCGAGCACCTCGCCCATGTCGCGCGCTGGCAGGCGCTCTGGCGTCCGTCGCCGGGATCCTGCATCGCCGAGCCGCAGGTCGTGGTCGACGCCGCGGGCACGCGCCGCCAGGCCGTGCATGGCTGCTTCGACAACGACATCGCCACCATGACCCGCGCGATCGAGGCGATCGCCGGGCAGGGCCTCGTCGCGCCGCTCGAGTGGCTCGACTACTGAACGCCGCCGCGAGGGGATCCAGGGGATGACGAAGCGCGAGGACCTCTCGCCCGAGGAATGGTGGTCGACGTCGATCATCGACATGAAGCCGGGCTCGATCCGGCTGCGCGGCTACGCGATCGAGGACCTGGTCGGCCGGCTCGGCTTCGTCGAGATGGTCTGGCTGATGACGCGCGGCGAGCTGCCCGAGCCGCGCGCGGCGCGGCTGCTCGAGCATGCGCTCGTCGCCGCCGTCGACCACGGCCCGCAGGCGCCGTCGATCGCGATCGCGCGCATGGCCATGACCTGCGGCGTCGGCATCAACAACGCGATGGCCTCCGCCGCGAACGTGCTGGGCGACGTGCATGGCGGCGCGGGCGAGCAATGCGTGGAGTTCTACGCCGCGATCGACCGCCGGCTCGATGGCGCGCCCGCGCGCGACGCGGCGGCGCTGGCCGCGGCGGTCGACGCCGCGCTCGACGAGGCGAGGGCGGCGGGCACCAGCCACGTGCCCGGCTTCGGGCACCGCTTCCATCCCGTCGATCCGCGCGCGCCGCGGCTCCTCGCCCTCGTCGACGAGGCCGTGGCCGGTGGCGTCGTCGAGGGGCGCTTCGCCGCGATCGGCCGCGCGGTGGAGGCCGGGATCGCGCGCCGCCGCGGCGGCCGGCTCGTGCCGATGAACATCGACGGCGCCACCGCGGTCATCTTCGCCGAGCTCGGCTTCGCGCCGCAGCTCTGCCGCGGGCTCTTCGTGCTCTCGCGCTCGGTCGGCATCCTCGCCCATGCCTGGGAGGAATCCGGCTCCGGCGCGCGCAACAAGGGCCCGATCCCCCGCCACCACACCTGGCGCTACACCGGCCCGCCGCCGCGCAAGCCGGGCGAGGGGTAGGGCCGTGTTCAGCTCGACAGCGCGGCGATGGCCCGCCACGCCATCGCGCCGATGCCGGCCAGGGCGATGGCGACCAGCGCGAGCGGCAGGGCGGGATGGACGATGTTGAGCCGCCTGAACAGGTTGCAGACGTAGCCGACCGCCTTCTGCGCGGGCGAGCGGGGGCTCTTCGAGTATTCCATCGCCGCCTTCACGACGTAGAAGACGGCGGTGTTCGCGGCCATCGCCGCGCGCGCCGCGACAGGCGCGCCGGGCAGCGCGACCAGGTAGTTGCACTTGAGCAGGATACGCTGGCGATCGCCGGGCCTGTACTCGCCCTCCACCCAGTGGAGCTCGCGATGGAAGTCGAGCAGGCCGAACTCGTAGCTGGCGAAGGCGCGCTCTACGCGGGAATCGCCGAACACCACCTTGTAGCTGGCGTCGGACTGCAGGTAGATCAGCGCGCGGACGACGAGGCTCGAGTCGAGGAAGCGCAGGTTGCCGTCGTAGTGCCTGTCGAACAGCCCCTGGTCGCCGCCGCGGTCCTTGTTGTAGTGCGAGATGTAGAGTTCGTCCGTGTGCTTCATCGCGACGATGCGCGCCCCCGCGGGCACGCGCGCGGCCATCGCGTCCAGGATGGCCGGGCTGTCGCGCAACGCGTCGATGCGCGCGCGCACCTCCTCGGGCAGCGCGCTCACGTAGACATGCTTCGAGGGGCGCTGGCGCAGGTCGTCGGCGTAGCGCTCCTCGACCCAGCGGACGAGCCCGTCGATCCGCGCCCGCTCGCCCGGGGCGTCGAAGCTGCCGATCGTCGCGGGGAAGTGGCGCCCGGCCATCGCCCCGGTCGCCGTGCCGGTCGCGTTCGTCCCTGCTCCATCCATGCGTCGCCTCCCTTTGCTCAAGCCGCCCCTGGCGGGGTGCCGGCGCCGCCCGCCGCCCGTCGCGCATGCAGGATGAAGGCGGCCGCCACGGTCGCCGCGAGCGCGGTGGCCGCGAAGGTCCAGCGCGCCAGCGCCATCGCGCCGTCCGGTCCCGGCCAGGACAGCAGGAGCCCGCCCCCCACGATCGCGCCGATCGCTGGCGGTCCCCAGAGGCGGATCGCGGCGCGGCGCGCGGGTCCCGCGACCTCCATCGCGAGCAGCCCGAGATTGGCCGCCAGGTGCGCCACGGCGAGGTATCCCCATTCCGCCGCGAAGGACGGCGCGAGGAGCGTGCCGCCGATCGCGATCAGGTTGCCGACGATCATCGGATGCGCAGTCAGCGAGTAGGGGAAGCCGGTCGCGCGCAGCGCCGGCAGCCCGGCGACCTCGTGGCCGTAATAGGTCCTGTCGATCCCGAGCCGCGAGGCCGCGGCGGTGCCGAGCGCGATTCCCGCGAGGACCGCGACGACCGATGGCACGCCCGGTGAAGCGCTGGCGTAGGGCAGTGCGAGCATCCCGATGCCGACGATCTTCAGCGCGACGGCCGCGCGCTTGAATCCATCGAAGTCCGGGACGCCCCAGGCGAAGGCGCGCAGGTAGAGCGCGTAGTGCAGGAAGCCGGCGAACCAGGCCGCTACCGCGAGGTGCCCGTCCAGGGCCGCGCCGCAGGCGGCCGCGATCGAGACGGCCAGGCATGCCGCGGCGAATCCATCGGCGGGCGGGCGGGGCTTCATCGCGCGGCCGCCGCGCGCGCGCGCGGCGTGGCCGGCAGGGCGATGCGCGCGTAGAGGGCGTAGCCGCGGAACAGCGGCTCGATCGTGGCCTCGCCGCCGATCCGCGCCGCGATGTATCGCAGCGCATCGGGAAGCTCCGCGCGCGGATGCACGTCGAACAGCCCCAGCCACGAGTCGAAGCCCTGCCGGACGAGGCCCGGCATGCAGGCGCGATCGCCGAAGTCGACCACGTGCAACTCGCCGCCCTCGGCCAGCGCGCCGGCCGCCCGCGCGATCGCCTCGCGCCATGGCGGGATCATCGAAAGCGTGTAGGAGAAGAAGATCCGGTCGAAGCGCTCGATGCCGAACAGCGTTCCGGGCATGAACGTCGTCGCGTCGGCGTTGGCGAGGTGGATCCTGTGGCGCAGGCCCGACCTGGCCACTCGCTCCCGCGCCGTCGCGAGCATCTCGCGCGAGACATCGATGCCGTGGAGGCGGGCATCGGGTGCCATGAGCGCGATCCGCGCCAGGTTCCGCGCGGTGCCGCAGCCGATCTCCAGGACCGAGCCGCGTTCGGGGATCGCGAGGCGCTCGACGAGCTGGTCCCGGCCGAGCAGGAAGAAGCGGCGCGTCGGATCGTAGATATGCCGCTGGAACCGGTAGATCCGGTCCATGCGCTGCCCCGCGCCGCCTTCCGGGTCAGCGGAGGACATGGAGGTGGAAGCCGCCATAGACGGCCGAGCGGTCGCGCGCGCCAAGCTCCCGGGACCGCGCTTCCTCGTATCGCCATGCGCCGAGGAGCGCGGCCGGGACCCGGCCGGGCAGGATGCACGTGGTGCCGGCGGTCCTGTAGATCACGCGCGCGCCCGGCGCGGCGGCCCGCCCGACCTGCTGCCACAGGGCGGCGAGCTGGGCGTCCGACATCCAGTCCTGCGCGTCGAGGAAGACGAACCTGTCCACGCTGCCTGCGGGCATGGCCGCGAGCACGTCGGTCATCGACGCGTGGCGCACGTCCACGCGGTCCGCCCCTGCCCGGACCCGCGCATGGTTCGCCGGCTCGAGATAGGGGGGCAGGGCCTCGCGGCCGGGCTCGCCATAGCGCCGCGCGAAGGCCTGCCACGCGAAGTAGTTGCGCGACAGCGGGAAGTCGCAGGCGAGGCGCCGAAGGCGCTGGCGCAGGACCGCGGCCATCGCGCCGTCGTCGCCCCCGCAGAGCGCGCGGTACTGCTCGGGCGGGATGCCGAGCCCGAAGAGCGCGAAGCGCCGCTGCGTCAGCCAGCGCACGAGCGGCCGGTCGAAGAGGGGCGCGACATGCGCGTCGAACCAAGCGCGCTGCTCGGAGAGGTCGCGCGCGCGCATCAGCCCGGCCATGTCCACCCCGTGCAGCCGGGCGAGGAGGTGGCCGAGCCCTATGAACCTGCCGAGCAGCCCGTGCCGGTAGATGTCGCCCTTGAAGAGCGAGATTCGCCTGCGCCCGCCCGCGCCGCGCGCGAGCCAGAAATCGCGCGTCGTCGCGTCGAGATGGTCGAGGAGGCCACGCGCCAGCGCGAGCCGGCCCGGGTGGCGCCGGGCGCCGAACAGCGCGTGAAGGCTCTCCCAGTCGGGCAGCGCGCGCAGCGCCGCGAGCTTGAGCCGCAGCAGCGCGACATGGTTCATGTTGAGGTCGACCGCGGTGACGCGCACGGGCGCGGCCGCGAGGTAGCTCAGGACGTTGCAGCCGCCCGACGCGATGGCCACGACGTGGTGGCCCTCCTGCAGCCCCATCGCGTCGGCGTCGACCTCAGGGTCTTCCCAGATCTGCGGATAGACGAGGCCGGAGAAGGCCAGGGTGAAGAGACGCTCGTTGAGCCCGGCGCGCGAGGCCGCGCGGTGCCGGTGCACGGCGGCGTTCAGGAGGCTGGGCGTCGAGGCCTCGCGTGCGCGCGTCTCCGAGACGATGTCCATCACCCTCGCTCCATGGCAGGACCTTGCCCCGTCGGCGATACAGGCTGGCGATGTCGATTCGCGGACGGACCCGTGATGGCTGCGTGTCACGCCCGGGCCGGGCAGGCGCCGCGCGCCCCGTCGACGCCGCGGCGATGCCGCCGCGCCCGGCCCTGTCCGTCGCGCGCGCGGCGGTCTATCCTGCACGCAGGGGTGGAACACGGGGGGACGCACCATGAAGCTTCGCCATGCATTGCTCGCGCTCGCGATGGTCCTGGCCGTTGGCCAGGCCGCGCAGGCGCAGACGGTCCTGCGCATCGTGCCGCAGGCCGACCTCAAGGTGCTCGACCCGGTCTGGACGACCGCGACCGAGACCTCGAGCCACGGCTACATGATCTACGACGTGCTCTTCGCGCTCGATTCCTCGCTGCGGCCGCGGCCGCAGATGGTGGAGAGCTGGTCGCGCAGCGCCGACGGCATGACCTGGCGCTTCAGCCTCCGGCCCGGGCTCGTCTTCCATGACGGCTCGCCCGTCGAGGCCAAGGACGCCGTCGCCTCGCTCAAGCGCTGGTCGGCGCGCATCGTCAGCGGCATGACGCTGATGCGCCACGTGCAGGAAGTGGTCGCGACCGGGGCGCTCGACTTCGAGATCCGCCTGAAGTCGCCCTTCGCGCCGGTGCTCGAGCAGCTCTCCAACCCGGCGGTGCCGCTCTTCGTCATGCGCGAGGAGGAGGCGAGGACCGATCCCTTCAAGCAGATCGAGAAGCATGTCGGCTCGGGCCCGTTCACCTTCGACAAGGCGGACTGGGTCCCGGGCAGCAAGGTCGTCTACCGCCGCTTCGCCGGCTACAAGCCGCGGCCGGAGCCCGCCGACGGCCTCGCCGGCGGCAAGGTCGCCAGGGTCGACCGCGTCGAGTGGATCTGGATCCCCGACGCGACGACGGCGGCGCAGGCGCTGGTCGCCGGCGAGGTCGACGCGCTCGCCACGCCGTCGCAGGACATGGTCAAGGTGCTGAAGGCGTCGCGCAACGTCGTGGTGCGCACGCTCGACAGGCTCGGCGCGCACGCGATCGTGCGCGTCAACCACCTCGTGCCGCCCTTCAACGACCCGCGCGTGCGCGAGGCGATGCTCTGGACCATCGACCAGCGCGAATACCTCGCCGCCATGGTCGGCGACCGCGACGTCGAGCGCGTGTGCTGGGCGATCTTCGTCTGCGGCACGCCCTACGAGTCGAGCGCCGGCCTCGGCGACTGGACGAAGGGGCCGGACATCGCCAGGGCGAAGGCGCTGCTCGCGGCCGCCGGCTACAAGGGCGAGCGCGTGGTCGTGATGGACCCGACCGACCTGCCGCTCGTGCACGCGGCGACGCTGATGACGGTGCAGAACCTCCGCGCGATCGGCATGAACGTCGAGGTGCAGGCGGTCGACTGGAGCACGCTGTCCTCGCGCCGCCCGATCAAGGAGCATCCCGACGAGAAGCGCGGCGGCTGGCACGTCTTCCACACCACGGGCCCGGGCATCGCGCAGAACAACCCGCTCGGCAACTCGGTCGTCCCGACGCCCTGCGACGGCAGGAACTACTCTGGCTGGCCCTGCGACGAGGAGCTGGAGAAGACGCGGCTCGAGTTCATCACCGCCGACACGCCGGAGAAGCAGAAGGACGTGATCGACCGCGTGCAGGCGCATTTCTACCGCGTCCTGCCCTACGTCATCCTCGGCCAGTTCACGGCCCCGGTCGCCTATCGCGCCGAGCTGCAGGGCGTGCTCGAGGCGCCGCGCCTCGTGCTGTGGAACGTCGAGAAGCGGCGATGAGCGCGGTGCGGGCGAGGCGCAGCGTCCTCTAC
>CANMWW010000083.1 GCA_947500965.1 Alphaproteobacteria bacterium | reverse complement strand
CTTCCCGCCCTCCGCCGCGCGGAAGCCGACCGCGATGTCCGGCTGGTCGGGCAACCGGAAGAGCGACGCGTCCTCGGGCACGGCACCGACCTCGAGCGCGTGGCCCGAGGTGATGAAGACCTCGTCGAGGTCGAGCCCCTCGAGCACCGCGGCGGCCTCCGGCGTGACATGCACGACCGGCGCGGCCTGCAGGCTGGAGCCGATCTCCTTGCGCTCGCGCGCCTTCTCGAGGCACCCCGTGACCGCGCGGCGCAGGTCGCGCACGCGCCGCCAGCGCGCCGCCAGCGCCTCGTCGCGCCAGGTGGCCGGGATCTCGGGGAAGAGCTCGAGATGCACGCTCGACTCGTCGCCGGGATGCATCGCCAGCCACGCGTCCTCGGCGGTGAAGCACAGCACCGGGGCGAGCCAGCGCACGATGCAGTCGAAGACCGTGGCCATCGTGCTGCGCGTCGCGCGGCGGCGCGGGGAATCCGCGCGGTCGCAGTAGAGCGCGTCCTTGCGGATGTCGAAGTAGAAGGCCGAGAGGTCGACCGCGCAGAAATTGTGGAGCGCGGAGAAGAACGGATTGAACTCGTAGGTCGCGTTGGCGCGCTTCAGCGCCTCGTCGACCTCCGCGAGGCGGTGGAGCACGAAGCGCTCGAGCCCGGGCAGCTCGGCCTCGGGCACGCGCTCGGCCGGCGTGTAGCCCTTGAGCGCGCCGAGCAGGTAGCGCAGCGTGTTGCGCAGCCGGCGATAGACCTCCGCCTGCTGCTTCAGGATCTCCGGCCCGATGCGCAGGTCGTCGGAATAGTCCGAGGACACGACCCACAGCCGCAGGATGTCGGCGCCGAGCTTGTCGACCACCTCCTGCGGCGAGACGACGTTGCCCAGGGACTTCGACATCTTGCGGCCCTGCTCGTCGAGCACGAAGCCGTGGGTGAGCACGCCCTCGAAGGGCGCGCGGCCGCGCGTGCCGCAGCTCTCCAGCAGCGAGGAATGGAACCAGCCGCGATGCTGGTCCGAGCCCTCGAGGTAGAGCGAGGCGGGCCAGGCGAGCTCGGGCCGCTGCTCGAGCACGAAGGCATGGGTCGAGCCGGACTCGAACCACACGTCGACGATGTCGAAGACCTGCACGTATTCCGCGGGATCGTGGCCGTCGCCGAGGAAGCGCGCGGGCGGGCTCGTCCACCAGGCGTCGGAGCCCTCGGCCTCGAAGGCCGCGGCGATGCGCGCGAAGACATCGGGGTCGCGCAGCAGCTCGCCCGTCTTCCGGCGCACGAAGACCGCGATCGGCACGCCCCAGGCGCGCTGGCGCGAGATGCACCAGTCGGGGCGCTGCTCGATCATCGCGCGGATGCGGTTCTCGCCCGCGGGCGGGTACCAGGCGCTGTCGGAGATCGCCTTGAGCGCCACCTGCCGCAGGTCGTTCGTCGCCATGGAGATGAACCATTGCGGCGTGTTGCGGAAGATCAGCGGCGCCTTGGAGCGCCAGGAATGCGGGTAGTCGTGGCGCAGCGTGCCCTTGGCGAGCAGCGCGCCGACCTCGATCAGCGCCTTGATGACGGCGACGTTGGCGTCGCCCGGCTTGCCCTGCTCGGTGTAGACGCGACGTCCGGCGAAGGGCCTGACCTGCGGCAGGTAGACGCCGGCGTCGTCGATCATGTCCGGCACCGGCAGCCCGTGCTCGCGGCCGAGCTCGAAGTCGTCGCGGCCATGGCTCGGCGCGATGTGCACGATGCCCGTGCCCGCGTCGGTGGTGACGAAGCCGCCGGCCATCACCGGCACGTCGAACGCGTAGCCATACGCATCCTCGCCCTTGCCGGCCTCCCAGCCGCGGAAGGGATGCGCGCAGGCCGTGCCGACCAGCTCCGCGCCGGAGAAGGCGGCGAGCGCCTCCAGCCTGGCGCCCTTGAGCTGCGCCTCGACCTGGCCGACGAGGTCGGCGGCGAGCACCAGCTTCTCGCCCACGCGGGCGAGCGATCCCTCCGGCGCCTCGGCGACGCGGCAGAGCCGGTAGGAGATCCCCGCGCCCACGGCGAGGCCGCGATTGGCGGGCATGGTCCAGGGCGTGGTCGTCCAGATCACGATCGACGCGCCCTCGAGCCCGGCGACGGGGCTGCGCAGCACCGGGAAGCGCACCCAGACCGTGTCGGACTTGTGCTCGTGGTACTCGATCTCGGCCTCGGCCAGCGCGGTCTTCTCGACCACCGACCACATGACCGGCCGCGCGCCGCGATAGAGCCCGCCATTGAGCGCGAAGCGATGGATCTCGCGCACGATATGGGCCTCGGCCGGGAAGGTCATGGTCGCGTAGGGGTTCGACCAGTCGCCCTCGACGCCCAGGCGCTTGAACTCCGCGCGCTGCACGTCGATCCACTTCGCGGCGAAGTCGCGGCACTCCCGGCGGAACTCGACGATCGGCACCGCGTCCTTGTCCTTGCCCCGGGCGCGATACTCCTCCTCGATCTTCCACTCGATCGGCAGGCCGTGGCAGTCCCAGCCCGGCACGTAGTTGGCGTCCTCGCCCTTCATCTGGTGGACGCGGTTGATGACGTCCTTGAGGATCTTGTTGAGCGCGTGGCCGATATGCAGGTTGCCGTTCGCGTAGGGCGGGCCGTCATGCAGCACGAATTTCGGCCGCCCCGCCGCGCGCGCGCGCAGCTTGCCGAACAGGTCCATGTCCTTCCAGCGCTGGAGCAGCTGGGGCTCGCGCCTGGGCAGCTCGCCGCGCATGGGGAAGGACGTCTCCGGGAGGAAGACGCTGTCCTTGTAGTCGTTGCGGGACGTGTCGCTCATGCGCGCGCCTCCTCGGCGAAGATCCTCGTGGACACCAGCACCCGCTCGACCTCGGGCAGGCCGCGCAGCCGCTCGGCGACATGCGCCGCCTGCATCGCGTCGAGGCCCTGGACCTCGATGTCGATGCCGAGCCCGCCCTGCGCGCGCACGGCGTCGAAGCGCAGGGGCACGAGCCCGCGGCGGGCGAGCTCGCCGATCACGCGGGGCAGCACGCCGGGCTCGGCGCCGGCGAGCAGCGAATAGCACCAGAGGGAAGCGGTGTCGGTGGAATGGTCAGGAAGCGATGACATGACGCGCGGTCTCCTTCGGGGACGCGGAAAGGCGGAACTGGCCGGCCCGGCTCTCGACGAGAGCCGGGTGGCTAATTCGCGCTGTCCGCGACGTCCTGAAGGACCGCATGTGCATGGCGGCGCGGATCATAGGGATGGCCCCCGCGCCCCGCAACCGCCCGCGAGCGCCGCGCGCGCCGCGGCGGCATCGGCGGCGATCTGGGCCTTGAGCGCGTCCAGCCCTTCGAAGCGCCGCTCCGGGCGCAGGAAGGCCAGCAGCTCGACGCAGGCGCGCTGGCCGTAGAGGTCGCCCGAGAAGTCGAGGAGATGCGCCTCGAGCCGCGCCTCGCTGTCGCCGCCGAAGGTCGGGCGCAGGCCCAGGTTCGCGACGCCGCCATGCACCGCGCCGCCGACATGCACGCGCACCGCGTAGACGCCCAGCCGCGGTCGCAGCAGCGGGCCCAGCCTGATGTTCGCGGTAGGAAAGCCGATGGTGCGCCCGCGCCGGTCGCCATGCGCGACGCGGCCCTCGATCGCGAAGGGCCGGCCGAGGATCGCCGCGGCGCGCGCGGGATCGCCGGCCTCCAGCGCCGCGCGCGCGGCGGTGGAGGAGAAGACCTCGTCGCCGCCCTCGCCCGAGGACGCCGGCGCGACGATGCTCGCGCCGATGCCCGCCTGGGCGAGCCGCGCGGCGAGGAAGGCGGCCGTGCCGGCGCGGCGATGGCCGAAGACGAAGTCGTAGCCGACGCAGACATGGCGCGCGCCGAGCGCGCGCGCGAGCAGCCCGTCGACGAATTCCTCCGGCGAGAGGCCGGCGAGCCGCGCGTCGAAGCGCAGCAGGTGGACGATCTCGACGCCCATGCCCGCGAAGAGCGCGAGCCTGGTGCGCAGCCGCGTCAGCAGGAAGGGCGGCTGGGCGGGGCGGAAGAACAGCCGCGGATGCGGCGCGAAGGTCATCACCGCGAGCGGCGCCGCGGCCTGGCGCGCGGCCTCGCGAGCGGCGCCGATCACCGCGGCATGGCCGCGATGCACGCCGTCGAAGTTGCCGATCGCCACGACGGCGCCGCGCGCGGGGGCGGGAAGGCGCTCGCGGTCGCGCAGCACGCGCATGCGGGAGCTCATGCGGGAGGGGCCGGGGGCGTGGCGCGGGGACCCGCGCCTCACTCCGCCGCGGCGGCCTTCGCGGGCGGCGTCGCGGCCGCGGCGCGGCGCGGCACCATGACGAGCGCCTCGCCCTCGAGCACGACCTTGTCGCGCACCGTGACGGTGGTGGAGAGCGCGGCGCGGCGCTTCTCGGGGAAGAGCTCGGTGACCGTCGCGCGCGCCCAGATCGTGTCGCCCACGCGCACCGGCGCCTTGAAGCGCAGGGTCTGCGACAGGTAGATCGCGCCCGGCCCGGGCAGCCGCGTGCCAATCACGGTCGAGATGAAGGACGCCGTCAGCATGCCGTGGGCGATGCGGCCCGAGAACATGGTGCCGGCGGCGAATTCCTCGTTGATGTGCACGGGGTTGGTGTCGCCGGAGAGGCCGGCGAAGAGCACGATGTCCGCCTCGGTGATGGTGCGCGCGACGACCGAGGTCTGGCCGACCTTGAGGTCCTCGAAGAAAAGGCCATGAAGCTCTTCGGCGCCGCTCATCCCATCCGCTCCGCGCTGCCGGGCCCCGATGCTGCAATGCACAATCGCCCGCTCGCCGGCACTATAGGGGTGGCGAGATGGAGCGGCAATCGACGAGGGCCACGCCCCGCGCGGATTGGGAGGGGTGGTGGCGTCGCGCGGCAGCGCGGCGACGGGGAGGGCAAACGTCCCGGAGGCCGGGCGGCGACGCGTGGCGGCGAGACGCCGATCGTCGCCCGCCAGCCGCTCGCCGGACACCTCGTCCGGACGCTTCCCTCGGGAGCAGGAATTCCGCCCGGCCGGCGCAGGATCTTGGAGGAGGCCTTCCTGGCGCGTCGCGGTGTAGTCTCGCGCCGATGTCCCTCCTCTCCTGGCTCGACGCGTCGCGGCGGCGCGACTTCGCGCTGTTCCTCGCGGCGCGCGCGCTCGTCGTGTTCTCGTCTCAGGTCCAGACCGTCGCCATCGGCTGGCAGGTCTACGACATGACCGAGGACGTCATGGCGCTCGGCTATGTCGGGCTGGCGCTGTTCCTCCCGGTCGTCGCCTGCACCCTTCCGGCAGGGGACGCCGCGGACCGCTTCGACCGTCGCCGCGTGATCGTGCTCAGCTATGTCGTGCAGTGCGGCGGCGCGGCGGTCCTCGCGGGGCTCGCCCTCGGCGGGATCAGGGACACGACGCCGCTCTACGCGACGCTGGTCGCGCTCGGCGCGGCGCGCGCGCTCTCCGGCCCGGCGCAGCAATCCTACCTGCCGCTGCTGGTGCCGCGCGAGGCGCTGTCCCGCGCCGTCGCCTGGACGACCTCGGCATTCAAGCTCGCGCTGGTCTGCGGACCGGCGCTGGGCGGCATGCTCCTCGTCGCGGGGGCGGAGGTCGCCTTCGGCGGCGCGGCGGTCGCGATCGCCCTCGCGCTCGCCGCCGTCGCCTCCATCCGCACCTCCGGGCGCAGCGCGCCCGCGGGCGTCGAGGAAGGGTCGCGCTGGCGGCGCCTCGTCCTCGGCGTCGACTACGTGCTGCGCAACAAGGTGATCCTCGGCGCGATGTCGCTCGACCTCTTCGCCGTGCTGCTCGGTGGCGCCGCCGCGCTGCTGCCCGTCTATGCGCGCGACATCCTCGAGGTCGGCCCGGAAGGCCTCGGCGCGATGCGCAGCGCGCTCGCCATCGGCGGCATCGCGATGGCCGTGGCGCTGGGCATGCGGCCGATCGAGCGCCGGGTCGGCGCGCGGCTGCTGCTCGCGGTCGCGATCTTCGGCGTCGCCACGATCGTGCTCGGCCTGTCGACGTCGTTCCTGCTGTCGCTCGCCGCGCTGGCGGCGATGGGCGCGGCGGACATGGTGAGCATGTTCGTGCGCCAGACCGTGATCCAGCTGGCGACGCCGGACGGGATGCGCGGGCGCGTGTCGAGCGTGAACCTGCTCTTCGTCGGCGCGTCGAACGAGCTCGGCGACTTCGAATCCGGCCTCGTCGCCGCCTGGGTCGGCGCGGTGCCCGCGGTCGTCATCGGCGGCGTCGGCACGATCGCCGTGGTCGGCATCTGGTCCTGGGCCTTCCCGGGCCTGCGCCGCCTCGACCGCTTCGCCGACGCGGCACCGCCCGAGCCCGTGGCCCCCGCGCCTTTGTCGGACCGGCCGCGCGGCCTATAGTCGGGGCGTCCCGCCACACCGGTCGCCCGCATGCCAGACACCGCCACGCCCCGCGCGCCGCGCCCCGTCGTCCTCGTCGTGCTCGATGGCTGGGGCCACCGTCCCGGCCACGCCCCCGACGACGCGATCCGCGCCGCGCGCAAGCCGGTGCTCGACGCGCTGGAGGCGCAGGCGCCGCGCGCGCTGCTGCAGGCGTCAGAGCTCCATGTCGGCCTGCCAGCCGGCCAGATGGGCAATTCCGAGGTCGGCCATGTCAATCTCGGCGCCGGCCGCGTGGTGATGCAGGAGCTGCCGCGCATCGACCAGGCCGTCGCCGACGGCTCGCTGGCGCGCGAGCCCGCGCTGCGCCGGTTCCTCGCGCAGGTCCGCGAGGCAGGCGGGCGCGTCCATCTCATGGGCCTGCTGTCGCCCGGCGGCGTGCACTCGCACCAAGACCACGTCGCCGCGCTCGCGGCGGCCGCGCACGCGGCCGGGCTCGAGGTCGTGGTCCATGCCTTCCTCGACGGGCGCGACACGCCGCCGCGCAGCGCGCCGGGCTTCCTCGAGGCGTTCGAGGCGCGCATCGCCGGCAAGGCGCGGCTGGGCAGCCTCTGCGGCCGCTTCTACGCGATGGACCGCGACAAGCGCTGGGATCGCGTGGAGCGTGCATACGGCCTCCTGGTGGACGCGAACGGCGACAGGGCGGCGTCCTGGCGCGAGGCCATCGAGGCGGCGCGTGCGCGCGACGAGGGCGACGAGTTCGTGGCGCCCGTCGCGCTGCCCGGCCATGGCGGCATGCGCGACGGCGACGGCGTGCTGATGGCGAATTTCCGCGCCGACCGCGCGCGCGAGCTCCTCTCGGCGCTGCTCGACCCCGGCTTCGACGGCTTCGCGCGGCGGCGCGTCGTGCGCTTCTCGGCCGCGCTCGGCATGGTCGAGTACTCGTCCGGCCTCGCGCGGCTGATGGAGGCGGTCTACCCGCCCGAGGGCCTCGCCAGCACGATGGGCGAGGTGGTCGCGCGCGCGGGGCTTTCGCAGCTGCGCATCGCCGAGACCGAGAAATACGCGCACGTCACCTTCTTCTTCAACGGCGGGGAGGAGCGCAGCTTCCCCGGCGAGGAGCGCGTGCTCGTGCCCTCGCCGCGCATCGCGACCTACGACCTGCAGCCGGAGATGTCGGCGCCCGAGGTGACCGACCGCCTCGTCGAGGCGATCCGCGCGGGCCGCCACGACTTCATCCTCGTCAACTACGCCAACACCGACATGGTCGGGCACACGGGCGACTTCGACGCGGCGCGCCGCGCGGTCGAGGCCGTCGATGCCTGCCTCGGCCGGGTGGTCGAGGCGGTGCGCGCGGCCGGTGGCGCGATGCTCGTGACCGCCGACCACGGCAACGCCGAGACGATGGTCGATCCCGGGACGGGGCAGCCGCACACCGCGCACACGCTCAATCCCGTCCCCGTGATGCTGGTGGAGGCGGCCCGGCCCGGGCGCAACGCCGCCATCGCGCTGCGCGACGGCAGGCTCGCCGACGTCGCGCCGACGCTGCTCGAGCTCCTCGGCATCGACAAGCCGCCGGAAATGACGGGAAGCTCGCTGATCGTCCACGCGGGCGACGCGCATGCGCGCGGCT
>CANMWW010000082.1 GCA_947500965.1 Alphaproteobacteria bacterium | reverse complement strand
CGCGCCAGTCCGGAACGGAACGCGCCTCGATCGCGGGCCGCGAGGTCGACCTGCGCATCTACGAGGTGACCGGCGACCTCACCAGCCGCCTCGGCTACACGCAGTCCGGCGAATGGGTCGACCTCGAGTTCAAGGCGCGCGGCTCGACGATCCGCTACCGCCGCGACACGCCGCCGGCCAGCGCATGACCGAGGCGCGGCCCGGCAAGCTCCGCTTCCTGCCGCTCGCGCTCATCGCGGCCGGCATGGCCGCGGTCTTCCTCTCCGGGCTGCATCGCCATCTCTCGTGGGAGGCGCTGCGCGACGGGCGCTTCGCGCTGCTCGACTTCGTCGCGGCCAATCCCGTCGCCGCACCCGCCGCCTATGTCCTCGCCTATGTCTGCGTGACGGCCTTCTCCCTGCCGGGCGCGGCGGCGATGACGCTCGCGGGCGGCTTCCTCTTCGGCACGCTCGCGGGCGGCGCGCTCGCCGTCGTCGGCGCGACGATCGGCGCGACCACCGTCTTCGCCGCGGCACGCACGGCGCTCGGTGACCGGCTCAGGCTGCGCGCGGGCGGCATGCTCGCGCGCATCGAGGAGGGCTTCCGGCGCGACGCCGCCAGCTACCTGCTTTTTCTGCGGCTCGTCCCCGCCTTCCCCTTCTTCGTGGTCAACATCGCCGCGGCGCTGCTAGGCGCGAGGCCCGGCGTCTTCGTCGCCACGACCCTCGTCGGCATCGTGCCCGGCACGTTCGTCTTCGCCTCGATCGGCGCGGGGCTCGGCAGCGTGTTCGACGCCGGCGCGCGGCCCGACCTGTCGGTCGCGCTGTCCTGGCCGGTGCTCGGGCCGCTGCTGGGCCTCGGCCTGCTCGCGCTGCTGCCCGTGGCGTGGCGCCGCATCGCGGGGCGTGCATGAGCGCGCGGGAGATCGAGGCCGACATCTGCGTGATCGGCGCGGGCGCGGGCGGCCTCTCCGTCGCCGCGGGCGCCGCGCAGCTCGGCCAGCGCGTCGTGCTGGTCGAGCGCGACCTGATGGGCGGCGACTGCCTCAACCATGGCTGCGTGCCGTCGAAGGCGCTGCTCGCCGCCGCCGCCGCCGCGCAGGCGGCGCGCGAGGCGCGGCGCTTCGGCGTCGAGGCCGGCCCCGTGCGCGTGGACCGCGCGGCGCTGCGCGCGCACCTGCGCGGCGTGATCGACGCCATCGCGCCCCATGACAGCCAGGAGCGCTTCGAGGGCCTGGGCGTCACGGTGCTGCGCGCCCATGCGCGCTTCAGGGACCGCGACAGCGTCGAGGCCGGCGACGCCATCGTGCGCGCGCGGCGCTTCGTCGTCGCGACCGGCTCGGCCCCCGCCGTCCCGCCGATCCCTGGCCTCGCTTCGCTCCCCTTCCTCACCAACGAGAGCGTCTTCGACCTGGCCGAGGCACCGCGCCGCCTGCTGGTGCTTGGCGGCGGGCCGATCGGCTGCGAGCTCGGCCAGGCCCATCGCCGGCTCGGCTCGGAGGTCGTCGTCCTCGAGGCGCGCGCGCTGTGCGGGCGCGAGGATCCGGAACTCGTCGAGGTGCTGCGCCAGCGGCTGCGCGCCGAGGGCGTCGAGCTGCGCGAGGGCGCCTCGGTCGTCGCGGCGCGCCGCGCCGGCGACGGCGTCGCGCTGCGCGTCGCGCGTGCCGATGGCGGCGAGGAGGAGATCGAGGGCAGCCACCTGCTCGTCGCCGCGGGCCGCCGGCCGCGGCTCGACGACCTTGGCCTGGAGCGCGCCGGCATCGAGCACGACGCGCGCGGCATCCGCGTCGACGCGGGGTTGCGGACGACCAATCGCCGCGTCCACGCGATCGGCGACGCCGCGGGAGGCGCCCAGTTCACCCACCTGGCCGGGCACCATGCCGGCATCTTCGTGCGCCGCGCGCTGTTCCGCCTGCCGGCGCGCGCCGACGCCGCCGCGATCCCGCGCGTGACCTACACCGATCCCGAGATCGCCTGGGTCGGCATGACCGAGGAAGAGGCGCGCATGGCCGGCCATGCGCCGCGGATCCTGCGCGCGCCCTTCTCCGCCAACGACCGCGCGCGCGCCGAGCGCGACGAGGAGGGGCTGGTGAAGGTCGTGGCGGGGGCGCGCGGGCGCATCCTCGGCGCCGGGATCGCGGGCGCGCGAGCGGGCGACCTGCTGCAGCCCTGGATCCTCGCCATCGCGAAGCGGCTTTCGCTGCGCGACATGGCCGGGCTCGTGCTGCCCTACCCGACGCGCGGCGAGGCCTCGAAGCGCGCGGCGTCGTCCTACTTCGCCGACGCGCTGTTCTCGCCGCGCACGCGCCGCCTCGTGCGCTGGCTGTCGCGGCTGGGCTGAAGCTCAGCCGTCGTCGCGCGGCGCATCGACGGAATGCGCCCTGAGCGTCTCCAGCGTCACGTGGCGCAGCGCCACCTCGTGCGTCGCCTCCAGCACGAGGCGCGGCGCCACGCCGGCCTGCCACGCCTCGATCCAGCGCGCGAGGCACAGGCACCAGCGATCGCCGGGGACGAGGCCGGGGAAGCCATGGCGGGGCGAGGGCGTCGAGAGGTCGTTGCCGCGCGCCTTCGAGAAGGCAAGGAACTCCTTCGTCACCTCCGCGCAGACCGCGTGGACGCCGACATCGTCCGAGCCGACATTGCAGCAGCCGTCGCGGTAGAAGCCGGTGAGCGGCGCGCGCGAGCATGTCGCCAGCGTCCCGCCCAGCACGTTGCGGCCCTGCGGCCTGCGGCCACCGCCGCCCTCGTCCATGTCCCTCGGCATGATCCCGTTCCCTTGCTGCTGCGCGTCCCGGCTCAGTCGAGCTGCAGGAGCTGTCCCTTGAGATAGGCGCTTTCCGGCAGGTGGGGATGGACCGGATGGTCCGCGCCCGCGCCGGTCGAGGCGAGGATGCGCCCGCCGCGCCCGGCGTCGTCGAGGCCGCGCGCCACCTGCTCGGCGAAGAGCTCCGGCCCGACATGGTGCGAGCACAAGGCCGCGAAGAGGAAGCCGCCCGGCGCCACCAGCGCCGCCGAGAGCCGCGCGAGCTTGCGGTAGCCGCGCGCGCCGGGGCCGATGTCCTTGCGGGACTTCACGAAGGCCGGCGGGTCGGCGACGACGACGTCGAAGCGCTCGCCCGCGGCCGCCATGCGCTCGAGCTCGGCGAAGGCATCGCCGCGCAGCGCCCGGCAGCGCGCCTCCACGCCGTTGAGCCCGGCGGCGGACATGGCCAGCGCCAGCGCGCGCTCCGAGCGGTCGAGCAGCACGACCTCCGACGCGCCGCGGCAGGCCGCGAGCACGCCGAAGCCGCCGGCGTAGCAATAGGCGTCGAGGACGCGCGCGCCATCCGCGAGCGCGGCGACGCGCGCGCGGTTCTCGCGCTGGTCGAAGAACCAGCCGGTCTTCTGCCCCTCGCCCAGGTCCGCGAGGAAGCGCGCGCCGTTCTCGCGCAGCTCGACCGGCCCGTCGCCGGCGCCGCCGCGCGCCTCCTCCACCACGAGCGCCAGGCCTTCCAGCGCGCGTGACGGGGAATCGTTGCGCAGCACGACGCGGCGCGGCGACAGCACCTCGTCGAGCGCGGCGAGAAGGTCCTCGCGCATCGCCTCGGCGAGCGCCGCGTTGAGCTGCACCGAGAGCACGTCGCCGTAGCGGTCGACCACGACGCCGGGAAGGCCGTCCGCCTCGGCATGGACGAGGCGGTAGAAGCCGCCGGGATGCAGCCGCTCGCGCAGCGCGAGCGCGGCGCGCAGGCGCCCGGCCAGCAGCGCGCGCATCGGCGGGGGCTCGGCCACGCGCGCCAGCACGCGCGCGGCGATCAGGGTGCGCGGGTTGAAGCCGGCGATGGCGAGGAACTCGCCATTGGCGGAGACGAGGCGCACGCGCCCGCCCGGCGGCAAGGCGCGCGCCGCGGCGTCCATCGCGATCTCGTTCGAGAAGGCCCAGGGATGGCCGTCGCGCAGGCGCTTGTGGCGCCCGGGCAGCATGCGCAGCTCGGGCAGGCCGGCGGCGGGCTGGTCGTCGTTCATGCCGGGATGCTCCAGGTCAGTCGCCATGGGCCTCGCCCTCGCGCCGCGGGTCGGCGCCACCGGCCAGCACGAGCCCGCCGGGGCCGCGGCCGATCGCGATCCCCTGCAGCCCGCTGACGAGCTCGTTCTCGGCGACGGCGTGGCCGCGCGCGCGCAGCGCCTCGGCGGCGGCGGACAGCGACGAGCCGCGCTCGATCTCGACGGCGCCGCCGAGCGTGGCATGGCGCGGCAGCGAGATCGCCTCCTGGATGTCGAGGCCCCAGTCGAGATGGGCCACCAGCGTCTGGATCACGTAGGGGATGATGCGCGCGCCGCCCGGCGAGCCCAGGACCAGCACCGGCCGGTCCTCGGCGTCGAGCACGATCGTCGGCGACATCGACGAGCGCGGGCGCTTGCCGCCGGCGACCGCGTTGGCGACCTGCCGGTCGCCGTCCATGGGGTCGAAGGCGAAGTCGGTCAGCTGGTTGTTGAGGAGGAAGCCCCGCACCATGACGCGCGCGCCGAAGGCGTTCTCGATCGTCGTCGTCATCGACACCGCGTTGCCAGCCGCGTCGACGACGCTGACATGCGAGGTCGCGGGGATCTCGGCCGCCGTGTCGGCGGGATGGGCCGGGAAGAGCTCGAGCCGCGCGTGCCGGGGATTGCCGGGCAGGACCTGCGGCATGCGCCGCGCCGGGTCGATGGCGCGCGCGCGCTCGGCGAGGTAGCCCGGCTCGAGCAGGCCGGCGACGGGGACCGGCACGTGGCCCGGATCGCCCACGAAGCGGTTGCGGTCGGCGAAGGCCAGCCGGGTCGCCTCGGACAGGAGATGGACGGCCTCCGCGGAGCCCGGCGCCAGCGCCGCGAGGTCGAAGCGCTCCAGCATGCCGAGCGCCTGCGCCACCGCGATCCCGCCCGAGGAGGGCGGCCCCATGCCGCAGACGCGCCGCGCGCGATAGGAGGTGCAGACCGCCTCGCGCCGCGACGGCCGGTAGCCGGCGAGGTCCTCGAGCGTCATCAGGCCGCCGCGCGCGCCCGTGCCGGCGACGGCCGCGACGATGTCGCGGGCGATCGGGCCCGCGTGGAAGGCGTCGGCGCCCCCGTTGGCGACGATGCGCAGCGTCTCCGCGAAGGCCGGGTTGGCCAGTCGTGCCCCGACGGCGAGCGGCCTGCCCTCGGCGTCGAGGAAGTAGCGGCGCGTGGCGTCGAACTCGCGCAGCTGGGGCGTGGCGGACACGAGCGCGTGCAGCCGCGGGCTGACCGCGAACCCGTCATGCGCCATGGCGATCGCGGGCTCGAAGTTGCGCGCCCAGGGCAGGCGGCCATGGTCGCGATGGGCCATCTCGAGCATGCGCAGCAGGCCCGGCACGCCCACGGCATGCCCGCCGACCGACGCCGCGGCGAAGGGCAGCGGCTTGCCGTCGGCGCCGAGGAACCAGCGCGGGTCGACGCCGGCGGGCGCCGTCTCGCGGCCGTCATAGGTCGTCACCTTGCGCGTGGTGGCGTCGTAGTGGACGAGGAAGGCGCCACCGCCGATGCCCGAGGACTGCGGCTCGACGAGGTTGAGGACCATCTGGATGGCGATCGCGGCGTCGAGCGCGCTGCCGCCCTGGCGCAGGATCTCCCGCCCGGCGGCCGAGGCGAGCGGGTTGGCGGCCGCGGCCATGTGGCGGCTGGCGGTCGCAAGGCGCCTGGCCCCGGCGCCGCCCGCCCCCTCTGGCTGCGGGGCCAGGGCCTGGCCGGGCGCCGGAAAGGCCGGCGCGAGGGCCAGCAGCAAGGCGGCCGCCAGCCGCAGGAGGCCCGCGGCGGGGCTGGGGACGAGGCGCATCGCGAAATCCGCTTCGAGGAAGGACCCCGGCGCCGGATCCGCGCGCCGCGCGGATCCCGGCCGGGACGGCGGTGATGCTAGCAAAGCCCCGGCACGGGCGCCGCTTCATTTGACTTGCCTGCCGGGGGGCCGATATAAGCCGCGGTCCTTGAAAGCACCCCCGCCCCGCGGGCCAAGACCGGAGCCAGTCCCTTGTCCAAGCGCACGTTCCAACCCAGCAAGCTGGTCCGCAAGCGCCGCCATGGCTTCCGCGCCCGCATGGAGACCGTCGGCGGCCGCCGCGTGCTCGCCCGTCGCCGCGCGAAGGGCCGCAAGCGGCTCTCCGCCTGAGCTGGCCCGCAAGGCCGCTGCTCCCCGCCCGCGCTAGGCGCCCGGTGGCGCTCATGGACGGGCTTCGCATACTCCGCCTCGCCAGGCGGCCGGAATTCCTCGCCGTCGCCGCCGCGTCGCGCAAGTGCGTGACGCCCGGCGTCGTGGTGCAGGCGCGCCCGGCCGACGCGGGCGCCGCGCCCGACGCTCCCGCGCGCTTCGGGTTCACCGCGACCCGCAAGATCGGCGGTGCCGTGGTCCGCAACCGCGCCCGCCGCAGGCTCAAGGCCGCCGCCGCCCTGCTCGGCCCGGCGCGCGCCCGCCCGGGCGTCGACTACGTCTTCGTCGCCCGCGCCGGCACGCTCGACCGGCCCTGGGAGCAGCTGCTGCGCGATGTCGGCCAGGCCATCGACCGCGCGCTGGAACCGGCGCGGCCACGGCGATGAACGCCCTGCTCGGCGCCGCGCTGCGCGGCCTCATCCACGCCTATCGCTGGACGCTGTCGCCGCTGCTCGGCCCCTGCTGCCGCTTCGCGCCGAGCTGCTCGGCCTACGCGCTCGAGGCCATCTCCGCCCATGGGCCGTGGAAGGGCGCCGCGCTCGCCGCGCGCCGCCTCGCCCGCTGCCATCCCTGGAATCCCGGCGGCTGGGATCCCGTGCCGCCGGCGCGCGGCCTCGGCGCCCGCCCCGGCAACGACATCAGGTTCTGACGACAGCCATGTTCAAAGACGAAAACCAGAAGAACCTCATCCTCGCGATCGTCATCTCGGTCGCCATCGTCCTCGGCTGGCAGCTCTGGTTCGAGGGGCCGCGCCTGGAGAAGGAGCGCGCCGCGCGCC
Source organism: Alphaproteobacteria bacterium (assembly GCA_947500965.1). Classification (GTDB taxonomy): domain Bacteria; phylum Pseudomonadota; class Alphaproteobacteria; order CACIAM-22H2; family CACIAM-22H2; genus CAIOSQ01. Next base: position 977 of record CANMWW010000082.1, on the reverse strand, counting down.
AGCAATCCGCCGAGCAGCAGGCCGCGCCGGCCACCGGCGCCCCGCCACCCGCGGGCTCTCCCTCCGCGCAGCCCGGCACCGCCGCCGCCCCGCTCGCCGCCGGCGCCGTCGCGGCGCCCGCCGACCGCGCCGCGGTCGTCGCGCAATCCCCGCGCGTGCGCATCGAGACGCCGGCCGTGCGCGGCTCGATCCGCCTCCTCGGCGGCCAGATCGACGACATCCGCCTCGTGCGCTACCACGAGGCCGCCGACCCGGCGAGCCCGCTGATCACGCTGCTCTCGCCGCAGGGCTCGCCCGACCCCTACTTCGCGGAGTTCGGCTGGGTGTCGGGGAATGCCGGCCTCGCCCTGCCCGGCGGCCAGGCGCTGTGGACCGCGGACCGCGACACGCTCACGCCCGGGAACCCGGTCACGCTCACCTGGAGCAACGGCGCCGGCCTGCGCTTCCAGCGGCGCATCTCGGTCGACGGCGACTTCATGTTCGAGGTCGTGGACAGCGTCGCGAACGAGGGGCGCGAGGCCGTGCAGGTCCAGCCCTATGGCCGCGTGCAGCGCGTGGGCACGCCCAAGACGCTGGGCTTCTACATCCTCCACGAGGGGCCGATCGGCGTCTTCAATGGCGTCCTCAACGAGCCGAGCTACGACGACGTGAAGAAGAAGGGCCGCATCGAGGCCGCGTCGACCGGCGGCTGGCTCGGCATCACCGACAAGTACTGGCTCGTCGCTCTCGTGCCCGACCAGAAGGCGCAGAAGCAGGCGCGCTTCGTGCACAGCACGCAGCAGGGCCGAGACGCCTACCAGGCCGACTACATCACCGGCGTGCTGGACCTGGCGCCGGGCGCCACGGTCGCGACGACCAACCGGCTCTTCGCCGGCGCCAAGGAGGTCCGCCTCCTCGATTCCTACGAGGACAGGCTCGGCATCGCGCGCTTCGACCGCGCGGTCGACTTCGGCTGGTTCTACTGGCTGACCAGATCG
>CANMWW010000081.1 GCA_947500965.1 Alphaproteobacteria bacterium | reverse complement strand
GGAACGGCTTCAACGTGCTGCACACCGCCGCCGCGCGCGTCGGCGGGCTCGAGCTCGGCTTCGTGCCAGGGCAGGGCGGGCGCGACGTGCAGGGCATCCTCGACGGCTGCGCGAAGGGCGAGATCGACGTCGTGTGGCTGCAGGCCGCGGACGAGGTCGACGCGTCGCGGCTCGGCAAGGCCTTCGTGGTCTACCAGGGCCACCATGGCGACCGCGGCGCGCATCGCGCCGACGTGATCCTGCCGGGCGCGGCCTACACCGAGAAGAACGCCACCTACGTCAACACCGAGGGCCGCGCCCAGCGCGCGCGCATCGCGAACTTCCCGCCGGGCGAGGCGCGCGAGGACTGGAAGATCCTGCGTGCCCTGTCGGAGCGCGTGGGCAGGAAGCTGCCCTACGACACGATCGCGCAGCTGCGCCAGCGCCTGGCCGCCTCGAGCGAGGTCTTCGCGCGGGTCGACGAGCTCGTGCCGGCTGCCTGGGGCGCGTTCGGCGCCGCCGGGCCCGTCGACGCGACGCCGTTCCGCTCGCCGGTGTCCAACTTCCACATGACCTGCGCGATCAGCCGCGTGTCCGAGACGATGGCGAAGTGCGTGGCTGCGCGGCAGGCGGCTCTCGATCCGAGGACCGGCACCGATGGCTGACTTCATCCATGGCTATGCGCTTCCCGGCGCCCTGATCGTCGCGAAGATCCTCGCGCTGGTCGTGCCGCTGCTGGTGACCGTCGCGATGCTGACCTACGCGGAGCGCAAGGTCATCGCGGCGATGCAGCTGCGCAAGGGCCCGAACGTCGTCGGTCCGTTCGGCCTGCTGCAGCCCTTCGCCGACGCGCTGAAGCTGATCACCAAGGAGACCATCATCCCCGCGGGCGCCAACCGCATCGTCTTCATCATGGCGCCTATGGTCACGTTCCTTCTCAGCCTCGTCGCCTGGGCGGTCATCCCCTTCGCGCCGGGCTGGGTGATCTCCGACATCAACGTCGGGATCCTCTACCTGTTCGCGATCTCCTCGCTCGGCGTCTACGGCATCATCATGGCCGGCTGGGCGTCGAACTCGAAATACGCGTTCCTGGGCGCGCTGCGCTCGGCGGCGCAGATGGTCAGCTACGAGGTCTCCATCGGCTTCGTGATCATCACCGTGCTGCTCTGCGTCGGCTCGCTGAACCTCCAGGACATCGTCAAGGCGCAGGCCGGCGGCATCTGGCACTGGCACGCCTTCCAGCTCATGCCGCCGCTGCTGCCGATGGCGGTGATCTTCTTCATCTCCGCGCTGGCCGAGACGAACCGCTCGCCCTTCGACCTGCCGGAGGGCGAGTCCGAGCTCGTCGCCGGCTACTTCGTTGAGTACTCGTCGATGTCCTTCGCCCTGTTCTTCCTCGGCGAATACGCGGCGATGATCCTCATGAGCGGCATGACCAGCGTTCTGTTCCTGGGCGGCTGGGATTCGCCGCTGCCCTTCGCGCCTTTCACCTGGGTACCCGGGCCGGTCTGGTTCTCGCTCAAGATCGCGTTCTGCCTCTTCGTCTTCCTCTGGGTGCGCGCGACGCTGCCGCGCTACCGCTACGACCAGCTCATGCGGCTCGGCTGGAAGGTGTTCCTCCCGCTCTCGCTGGGCTGGGTCATCCTGACCGCCGGGGCGCTCGTCGCCTTCGACAAGCTGCCCAAGCCCTGACGCCCACGCAGGCATCGCCATGATCGAGAACCGCTCCGCCCGCACCTGGCTCCTCTCCGAGATCGTCTCGGGGCTGGCGCTGACGCTGAAGTACTTCTTCAAGCCCAAGGTGACGGTGAACTACCCGTTCGAGAAGGGGCCGCTCAGCTCGCGCTTCCGCGGCGAGCACGCGCTGCGGCGCTACCCGAACGGCGAGGAGCGCTGCATCGCGTGCAAGCTCTGCGAGGCGGTCTGCCCGGCGCTCGCGATCACGATCGAGGCGGAGCCGCGCGCCGACGGCTCGCGCCGCACGACGCGCTACGATATCGACATGACGAAGTGCATCTACTGCGGGCTGTGCCAGGAGGCATGCCCCGTGGACGCGATCGTCGAGGGCCCGAACTTCGAGTTCGCTACCGAGACGCGCGAGGAGCTCATGTACAACAAGGACAAGCTGCTCGCGAACGGCGACCGCTGGGAGACAGAGCTACAGCAGAACATCGCCGCCGAGGCGCCCTACAGGTGACGGGCGGCGAGGGGGATTCGAGGTGACGGAATGATCCAGGCGCTTGCCTTCTACCTGTTCTCGGGCGTGCTCGTGGCCTCGGCCGCGATGGTCGTGGCCGCGCGCAACCCGGTGCACTCGGTGCTGTTCCTGATCCTCGCGTTCTTCAACGCGGCGGCGCTGTTCCTGCTCAACGGCGCCGAGTTCCTCGCGATGATCCTCGTCGTCGTCTATGTCGGCGCGGTCGCGGTGCTGTTCCTCTTCGTCGTCATGATGCTCGACATCAACTTCGCCCGGCTTCGGGAGGGCTTCCTGCGCTACCTGCCGGTGGGCGGCGCGGTCGGGCTCGTGCTGCTGGCGGAGCTGTTGCTCGTCGGCACCGCGTGGGTCGACGCCTCGTCCAGCGCGGGCCTGCGCGCCGCGCCGGCCGCGGCCGACGTGCACAACACCCGCGCGCTGGGGCGGCTGGTCTACACGCACTACGCGCTGGTCTTCCAGGCCTCGGGCCTCGTCCTTCTGGTCGCGATGATCGGCGCCATCGTCCTCACCCTGCGGGCGCGCCCCGGCGTGCGCCGCCAGGACATCCCGCGCCAGCTCGCGCGCACGCGCGAGTCCGGCGTCGAGGTCGTCAAGATCCCGCCGCGGACCGGAGTTTGAACCGATGACCATCGGCCTCGGCCACTACCTCGCGGTCGCCGCGATCCTGTTCACCCTCGGGATCGTCGGCATCTTCCTCAACCGCAAGAACGTGATCGTCATCCTGATGTCGGTCGAGCTGATGCTGCTCGCCGTCAACATCAACCTCGTCGCCTTCTCGGCGCACCATGGCGACCTCGTCGGGCAGGTCTTCGCCCTGATGGTGCTGACCGTCGCCGCGGCCGAGGCCGCGATCGGCCTCGCGATCCTCGTCGTCTACTTCCGCAACCGCGGGACGATCGAGGTCGAAGACATCAACCTCATGAAGGGCTGACGGGCGTCGCGATGCAGACACTGGCCTTCCTCGCGGTCTTCCTGCCGCTCCTCGGCTGCGCCCTCGCGGGCGCGCCGATCCTCGCCGGCGCGCGCGGCCATGGCGTCGACCGCTGGGCGCAGGTCTCGACCAGCGCCTGCGTCGCGATCGCGGCGCTCTGCTCGGTGGCGCTGTTCTGGACGGTCGCGCTCAACCACCAGCCGCGCAGCTTCGAGCTCTTCACCTGGATCGATTCCGGCGCCTTCGAGGCGTCCTGGGCGATCAAGCTCGACGCGCTCTCCGCCACGATGCTCTGCGTGGTGACGATCGTGTCGACCTGCGTCCACGTCTACTCGATCGGCTACATGGGTCACGACCCGGCGATCCCGCGCTTCATGTCGTACCTGAGCCTGTTCACCTTCTTCATGCTGATGCTGGTGACGGCCGACAACTTCGTGCAGATGTTCTTCGGCTGGGAGGGCGTCGGCCTCGCGTCCTACCTCCTGATCGGCTTCTGGTACGACCGCGAGACCGCGAACGCGGCCTCGATCAAGGCCTTCGTGGTGAACCGGGTCGGGGACTTCGGCCTCGCGCTGGGGATCTTCGGCGTGTTCCTGATGTTCGGGTCGGTCCATTTCGACACGGTCTTCCAGGCCGCGCCCGCCAAGGCCGGCGAGACCATCTCGTTCCTCTGGTTCGAGGGGCACGCGCTGACCATCCTCTGCCTGCTGCTCTTCGTCGGCGCGATGGGCAAGTCGGCGCAGCTCGGCCTGCACACCTGGCTGCCGGACGCGATGGAGGGGCCGACCCCGGTCTCCGCCCTCATCCACGCGGCGACGATGGTGACCGCGGGCGTCTTCATGGTCGCGCGCCTGTCGCCGATGTTCGAGCTCGCCCCCGCGGCGCTGCACGTCGTCTGCATCGTCGGCGCGCTCACCGCGATCTTCGCCGCCTCGGTCGGCCTCGTGCAGAACGACATCAAGCGCGTCATCGCCTACTCGACCTGCTCGCAGCTCGGCTACATGTTCTTCGCCGCGGGCGTGTCGGCCTACTCGGCCGCGATCTTCCACCTGATGACGCACGCCTTCTTCAAGGCCCTGCTGTTCCTGGGCTCGGGCTCGGTGATCCACGCGCTCGAGGGCGAGCAGGACATGCGCCGCATGGGCGGCCTCGGCCCCAAGATCCGCATCACCTACTGGCTGATGATGGTCGGCAGCCTCGCGCTTGCCGGCATCGGCATCCCCTTCGTCTTCGGCTTCGCGGGCTTCTACTCGAAGGACATCATCCTCGAGAGCGCCTTCGCCGCGCATTCGGGCCCGGGCGCCTTCGCCTTCTGGCTCGGCATCGCCGCCGCGGCCATGACGGCCTTCTACTCCTGGCGCCTGCTGTTCATGACCTTCAGCGGCCAGCCGCGCGGCGACCACCACGCCTACGAGCACGCGCACGAATCACCGGCCGTCATGCTGGTCCCGCTCTACGTGCTCGCCTTCGGCGCGATCTTCGCGGGCGTCGCGGGATACGCCTACTTCGTCGGCGACCATCGCGCCGAGTTCTGGGGCGCGGCGATCAAGGTCCTGCCGGAGAACGACTCCGTCGAGCACGCCCACCATGTCCCCGTCTGGGTGAAGGTGCTGCCTCTCGTCGCGAGCGTCGCGGGCATCGGGATGTCCTGGGGCCTCTACATCCGCAACCCCGAGGTGCCCGCGCGGCTCGCCGAGCGCTTCCAGGGCCTGTACCGGTTCCTGCTGAACAAGTGGTGGTTCGACGAACTCTACGACCGCCTCCTCGTGAAGCCGTCCTTCGGCGTCGGCATGGCCTTCTGGAAGAAGGGCGACGGCGCGGTGATCGACGGCCTGGGGGCGGACGGCCTCGCGGCCAACACGCTCGCCGCCGCGCGCCGGGTCAGCGCCCTGCAGACCGGCTATGTCTACCACTACGCCTTCGCGATGCTGATCGGCGTGGTCGCCTTCGCGACCTGGTATCTCGTGCGCGGGTGAGGGGCCGACCATGAACGCATCCTGGCCAATCCTGAGCCTCGTCACCTTCCTGCCGCTGGTCGGCGCGGGGCTCATCCTCTTCGTCCGCGGCGACGACGAGACCGTCGCCCGCAACGCGCGCTGGGTCGCGCTGTGGACGACGCTCGCGACCTTCCTCGTCTCGCTCGCGCTGTGGACCGGCTTCGAGCGCGGCACGGCCGCGTTCCAGTTCGTAGAGAAGGCGGAGTGGTTCCCTGGGACCGGCATCGCCTACCACATGGGCGTCGACGGCATCTCCGTCCTGTTCGTCCTGCTGTCGACCTTCCTGATGCCGATCTGCGTGCTGGCGTCCTGGGAGGCGATCGAGCACCGCGTGAAGGAGTACATGATCGCCTTCCTCGTCCTCGAGACGATGATGGTCGGCATGTTCTGCGCCCTCGACACGGTGCTGTTCTACATCTTCTTCGAGGCCGTCCTGATCCCGATGTTCCTGATCATCGGCGTCTGGGGCGGGGCGCGGCGCGTCTACTCCGCCTTCAAGTTCTTCCTCTACACGCTCGCCGGCTCGGTGCTGATGCTGGTGGCTCTGCTCTACATCTACGGCGACGCCGGCACGACCGACATCACGAAGCTGATGGGGCACGGCTTCGGCCGGCAGGCGCAGACCTGGCTCTGGCTGGCCTTCTTCGCGTCCTTCGCGGTGAAGGTGCCGATGTGGCCGGTCCATACCTGGCTGCCGGACGCGCACGTCGAGGCGCCGACCGCCGGCTCGGTCATCCTCGCGGGCGTGCTGCTGAAGATGGGCGCCTACGGGTTCCTGCGCTTCTCGCTGCCGATGCTCCCCGAGGCCTCCGTGGCCTTCACGCCGCTCGTCTACACGCTCTCGATCGTCGCGATCGTCTACACCTCGCTGGTCGCGCTGGTGCAGGAGGACATGAAGAAGCTCATCGCGTACTCCTCGGTCGCGCACATGGGCTTCGTCACGCTCGGCATCTTCACCGGGACGCGCCAGGGCATCGACGGCGCGCTCTTCCAGATGCTGAGCCACGGCGTGGTCTCCGGCGCGCTGTTCCTCTGCGTCGGCGTCGTCTACGACCGGCTGCATACCCGCGAGATCGCGCGCTACGGCGGCCTCGTGGAGCGCATGCCGCGCTACGCGGCCGTGTTCATGCTCTTCACGATGGGATCGGTCGGGCTGCCCGGGACCAGCGGGTTCGTGGGCGAGTTCCTCGTCCTCGCGGGCGCCTTCCAGTCGAGCACCTGGGCCGCGGCCTTCGCCGCCCTCGGCGTGATCCTCGGCGCGGCGTACATGCTCTACCTCTACCGCCGCGTCGTCTTCGGCAAGCTCGAGCGCGCCGACCTGCGCGACATGCTCGACCTGTCCCGCCGGGAGGTCGCGATCTTCCTGCCGCTCGTCGCGGTGGTGCTCTGGATGGGGATCCAGCCCAAGCCGGTCCTCGACGTCTTCTCCGCCTCGGTGGACCAGCTCGTCGCCCGCTACCAGCAGGCCGCCCTCGAGCCGGGCAGCCGCGTCGCCTCTCTCGCGGATTGAATGCGATGAACGTTCCAGCCCTCTCCCTCGGCGCGGCCCTGCCCGAGCTCTTCCTCGCCCTCTCGGCGCTCGGCCTGCTGCTCTACGGGGCGATCGCGGGCGAGGGGTCGTACCGTCGCGTCGCGGGCCTCTCGATCGCGGCGCTCGCGGCCGCCGCGGCGCTGCTCTTCTCCGGGGCCGGCCCCCGCAGCGTGGGCTTCTCCGGGCTCTTCGTCACGGACGGCTTCGCCACCTTCATGAAGGCGCTGGTCCTTCTGGGCGCCGGCCTCGGCCTCGTGCTGTCGCTCGACCACAACCGCCGCGAGGACATGGAGCGCTTCGAGTTCCCCATCCTCGTGCTCTTCGCGACCATCGGCATGATGCTGATGATCTCGGCGTCGGACCTGATGTCGCTCTACCTCGGCCTCGAGCTGCAGAGCCTGTCGCTCTACGTCATCGCCGCGTTCCGCCGCGATTCCGTCAAGTCGACCGAGGCGGGCCTCAAGTACTTCGTCCTCGGCGCGCTGTCGTCCGGCATGCTCCTCTACGGCGCGTCGCTGGTGTACGGCTTCGTCGGCAGCACCGGCTTCGAGGCCATCGGCAAGGCGCTCGCCGCCGCGGCGCGGCCCGGCGAGCAGGTGCCGCTCGGCATCCTCTTCGGCCTGGTCTTCGTGCTCGCGGGCCTCGCCTTCAAGGTCTCCGCCGCGCCCTTCCACATGTGGACGCCCGACGTCTACGAGGGCGCGCCCACCCCGGTGACGGCCTTCTTCGCGATCGCGCCGAAGGTCGCCGCGACGGCGCTGCTCGTGCGCGTGCTGGTCGAACCCTTCGGCCCGCTCGCCGCGCAGTGGCAGCAGATCGTGTGGTTCGTCGCCGTCCTGTCGATGGCGGTCGGCGCCTTCGCCGCGATCTGGCAGACCAACCTCAAGCGCCTGATGGCCTACAGCTCGATCGGCCACGTGGGCTACGCGCTGGTCGGCGTCGTCGCCGGCGGCAAGGCCGGCATCGCGGCGGTCGCGCTCTACCTCGCGATCTACCTTTTCATGAACGTCGCGGTCTTCGCCGTGATCCTGTCGATGCGCGTGCAGGGCAGGTCGGTGGAGCGCATCGAGGACCTCGCGGGGCTCTCGACGACGCATCCGCTGATGGCGGCGGGCCTGGCGGCGTCCATGTTCGCGATGGCGGGAATCCCGCCGCTCGCGGGCTTCTTCTCGAAGTTCTACGTGTTCGAGGCCGCGGTGCGCTCTGGCTTCTACGTCCTCGCGGTGGTCGGCGTCCTGACCAGCGTCTTCGGCGCGTTCTACTACCTGCGCATCGTGAAGATCATGTACTTCGACGAGG
>CANMWW010000080.1 GCA_947500965.1 Alphaproteobacteria bacterium | reverse complement strand
GGACCGATCCCGCGGCCACGGGCACGCTGGCGTCGTAGCGGCGCGCGATCACGTAGACGTTCGTGCCCGTCGGCAGCGCAGCGGCGAGCGTCGCCACGGCGACGGCCAGCGGGTCGAGCCCCGCGACGTGGCGCGCGACCGCCCAGACCGCGAGCGGGAACAGGCAGAGCTTGACCGACGCGACCAGGGCGCAGGCCCCGAGCTGCGCGCCGATGCGGAAGGCGGCGAGGCCGGCGCCGGCGGCGAGCAGCGCGAGCGGCGCCGTCGCCCCTCCCAGCATCGCGAGCGCCGCGTCCACCGGCGCCGGCAGGCGCAGTTCCAGCGCGCCGAACACCGCGCCGGCGGCGATGGAAAGCACCATCGGGTTGCGCGACATCATCCGCGCCGTCCCGGCGAGCGCCGCGCGGCCATCGGCGCGTCCGCGACCAGCCTCGGCGAGCATCGTGGTGGCCGTGAAGAGCAGCGCCGAGTGGATCGAGACGATCATCACGAGCAGGCGAAGGCCCGCGGCGCCATGCAGCCGCTCCACGACCGGGACGCCGATGAGCACCGTGTTCCCGAACACCGAGCCCATCGCGCCGATCCCGCAATGCGCCGGCCCCTGCCCCGCGACGAGGCGCGCGCCGAGCGCCCACGCGGCATAGAGCGCGAGGCAGGGCCCGAAATAGGCGGCCATCAGCGCCAGGTCGCCCGAGCCCGGGGCGGCGCTCGCCATCGCGCGGAAGAGCAGCGCCGGCGTCGCGGCGTAGAACACGATGTCGGAAAGCGCGGCCTCGCCCGCCTCGGTGATCAGGCCGATGCGGGCGAAGGCGAAGCCCGCGGCGATCAGGGCGACGACGGGCAGGAGTATGTCCGGGAGGCCGGCCATGCGCGGGGCGCGGAACCTCCCACCGGGCCGCCACGATTGCAACGAGCGACCACCCACCCGGCTTGACCGGGGGCGCGAACCAAAATAGAACGAAGATGCAGGTTGCGCCTTTGTTCCTGTGGATAACACCGGCCGGGGAGGCCCAGATGCTCACGCGCAAGCAGTACGAACTGCTCGTCTACGTCAAACGGCATCTCGACACGCATGGCGTGTCGCCCTCCTTCGACGAGATGAAGGACGCGCTGGCGCTGCGCTCGAAGTCGGGCATCCACCGCCTCATCACCGGCCTGGAGGAGCGAGGCTTCATCCGCCGCCTGCCCCATCGCGCCCGCGCGCTGGAGGTCGTCAAGCTGCCGGAGAACCATCTCGCGGCCATCCACGGCGCGGATCCGGCGCGGGTGCCCCCCGCCGCCCCGCCGCCCGGCAATTTCCAGCCCAACGTGATCCGCGGCGATTTCCGCCAGAACCTCGCCGGCGCCGTGGCCGCGGCGAATGCGAGCGCGGTCAGCATCCCGCTCTACGGGCGCATCGCGGCCGGCCTGCCGATCGAGGCCGTGGCGGACCCGGAGGACAGCGTCGACGTCCCCTCCGGCCTGCTCGACCGCGGGGAGCATTTCGCCCTCTCCGTGGCCGGCGACTCGATGATCGAGGCCGGCATCCATGATGGCGACACCGCCATCATCCAGCGCTGCGACGACGCCGAGAACGGCACGATCGTCGTCGCGCTTCTGGTCGACGACAACGAGGTCACGCTCAAGCGCATCCGCCGCCGCGGCGCGTCGATCGCGCTCGAGCCGGCGAACCGCGCCTACGAGACGCGGATCTTCGGCCCCGACCGCGTGCGCATCCAGGGCCGCCTCGTCGGGCTGATGCGCCGCTACTGAGGCTCCTCCTCCGCCGCTGCCGCGCGCGGCGAGGCTCCCGACAACCACGGGCGGGCGCCGCGCACAGAGCGCGTCGTGCGGATCGCGATTTCACCGCCGGGCAGCAGGCGGAGCTCGATCGCGCCCTCCCGCAGGATCGTTGCGCGGTCGAGGATCCAGGCCGGCGCTGCGCAGTCGCGCCAGACCTCGAGCGTGGTGACGATCGTCGTGGCCCAGGCGCAGGCCTCCGCGAGGCCCGCGGGCGCGGCGACGACCGCGACGAGATGGCCCGGCCGCTCGAGCCAGCATGTCGCCGCGCGGCAATCCGGCATCGGGGCGGCGCTTTCCTGGCCGGCGCGGCGCAGCCAGGTCTCGCTGGCCATCTGGACATTGCCCCGCCCATGCAGCGCCAGTCCCGCTTCCGGCAAGCGGAGCCCCAGGAGACGCGCCTCCGCACCGGCGACGACGTCGGGTCGCTGGGCGATCCATGGGGAGCATAGCCCCGCCAGAACCACGGGCACGCCCAGCGCCCGCCAGGAACGGCGCCACAGCGCGAGCCAGAGCCCGCCTCCCGCGCAGCAGGCGAGCCCCCAGTCGGGCATCGCCGGGACGAGCAGCGCCGCGGATGGCCAGGCCGCGACCTCCTGCGCGATGCGCACGACGAGCAGGTTCGCGGCGTTCATCGCCGCGAGGGGGAGCGCCTCGAGGCCCAGCGGCAGCGCGAGGAAGACCAGCACCGCGCAGGGCATGACGACGAAGGAGGTCAGCGGCACCGCGAGCAGGTTGGCAGCGATGGAGAACGCCGCGACGCGGTTGAAGTGGTAGATGCCGAAGGGCGCCGTCGCGACGCTCGCCACCAGCGTCGTCGCCAGCGCGCCCGCCAGCAGCAGCGCACCGCGCGCCAGGGCCCCGCTCGCCGCGCGCAACCGCCGCAATGTCGGCGCAAGCCATTCCCAGGCCGCGACCAGCGCGACGACCGCCGCGAAGGACATCTGGAAGCTCGGCCCCAGCACCGCCTCGGGCGTCGTCGCCAGCACGGCGAGCGCCGCCCAGGCCACGAGGCGCATCGAGACCGGCGCGCGATCCAGCAGCACCGCGAGGAGGCCGAGCCCGCCCATGAACCACGCGCGGGTCGTCGGCACGCTCGGCGCCGAGAACAGCATGTAGGCCGTGATTGCCGCGAAGGCGCAGCACGCCGCGATCTTCTTCGCCGGCCAGCGCAGGGCTGCGCGCGGCACGAGGGCGATCGCGCGGCGCACCGCGAAGAACACGATCCCGGCGACCAGCGTGATGTGCAGCCCGGAGATGGACAGGAGATGCGCAAGGCCCGAATCGCGCATCGCCTGCATCAGCGCGGGATCGACATGGCCCATCTCCCCGGTCAGCAGCGCCGCGGTGACCTGGCCCGCCGGCCCGGGGTCCGCCGCGAGCACCCGGCGCACGACATCGGCGCGCAGCGCGTCGAGGCGGACGCGCCAGCCGGGCCGCGCGTCGCGGTCCACCACGCGGGGCGTCCCGCGCAGCGAGCCCACGGCGCCGATGCGCTCGAACCATGCCCGGCGCGCGAAGTCGTAGGCGCCGGGCACGGCCGGCCCGGGCGGCGGCACGAGCTGCGCGCGGGCCGCGACGATGTCCCCGGGCGCGAGCCCGTCGCCCGCGCCACCGCGCAGCCGCACGCGCACGCGCGCGGGCACCTCGTCCCGATGGAGCCCGGGCATCTCGAGGCGATCGAGCACCAGCCGCCGGCCATCCGGGCGGATCTCGACGGCCACGACGCGGCCGCGCAGCTCGGCCGGGCCCCATCGCTTCGCGAGCACGGGTGCCGCGACGGCGTCGGCGCGAAGCTGCGCGAGCGCCGCGCCCGCAAGGACGAGCGCCGCCGCGGCAAGGGCGACGCGCACCGCGGCCGGCACGCGCGCCAGCGCGGCCGCGATGGCGGCGAGGCACGACGCGAGGGCGCCGGCCAGGACGAGGCCCGCCCCCGGCTCCGTGGGCGAGGCGAAGTAGAGGACGATGCCGCAGCCGACAGCCACCGGCGCCCAGAGCGCGATCCGCTCGGCCTCCGGCGCGAACGCGGCCCTGGCCCGCGCGAGCGGGCCGGATGGCGCGATGCCGGGCCCCGCCGCCCCGGCGCCGGCCGGCACGGGCCACGGCAGCCGGGGCGCGGCCGGCGCGGAAGGCATGGCCCCCATGCTGGCGAGACTCCCCCTCTGCGCGGCCCGCGTGGTAGTTCCACCGACCGTAACGAGGCCTTGTCCCCGTCCTCAATCTTCATCCCGGATTACGACATGTCGGTCCCCGTCTGCCGCTTCGCGCCCTCGCCCACCGGCTACCTGCATATCGGCGGCGCGCGCACCGCGCTCTTCAACTGGCTCTTCGCGCGCCACCACGGCGGCAGGTTCCGCCTGCGCATCGAGGACACGGACCGCCAGCGCTCGACGAAGGAAGCGGTCGACGCGATCATCAACGGGCTGCGCTGGCTGGAACTCGACTGGGACGACGAGGTCGTCCACCAGTTCGCGCGCGCGCGCCGCCACGCGGAGGTCGCCGAGGAGCTGCTGCGCCAGGGCAAGGCCTATCGCTGCTACTGCACGCCCGAGGAGCTGGAGGACATGCGCGCCCGGGCGCGCGCCGAGGGACGGCCGCCGCGCTACGACGGGCGCTGGCGCGACCGCGACCCGAAGGACGCGCCGGCCGGCGTCGCGCCCGCGATCCGCATCAAGGCGCCCCAGTCGGGCGAGACCGTGATCCGCGACCTGGTGCAGGGCGACGTCGTCATCCGCAACGACCAGCTCGACGACATGATCCTGCTGCGCGGCGACGGCACGCCGGTCTACATGCTGTCGGTCGTGGTCGACGACTTCGACATGGGCGTCACCCACGTGATCCGCGGCGACGACCACCTCAACAACGCCGCGCGCCAGATGATGGTGATCGAGGCGATGGGCTGGCCCGTCCCGGTCTACGCCCACATCCCGCTCATCCACGGGCCGGACGGCGCGAAGCTGTCGAAGCGCCACGGCGCCCTGGCCGTCGAGGCCTATCGCGACATGGGCTACCTGCCCGAGGCGATGCGCAACTACCTGCTCCGCCTCGGCTGGTCGCATGGCGACGAGGAGATCATCTCGACGGCGCAGGCGGTGTCCTGGTTCGACCTCGACGCGGTCGGCCGGTCGGCCGCGCGCTTCGACTTCGCGAAGCTGGGCAACCTCAACGGCCACTACATCCGCGCGCGCGACGACGACGGCCTCGCCGAACTCGTCGCCACGCAGCTCGAGCGCGAGCCCGGGCGCCCGCTCGGCCCGGAGGCGCGCGCGCGCCTGCGCGCCGGCATGCATGGCCTCAAGCAGAGGGCGAAGACGATCGTCGAGCTCGCCGAGAGCGCGGAGTTCTACTGCCACGCGCGCCCGATCCCCATCGCGGAGAGCGGTCGCAAGCTCCTTGCCGGGGCGGGAAGCGAGAGGCTCGCGGGCTTCGCCCAGCGCCTCGCGGGGCTACCGCAGTGGACCGCGGCGGCGATCGAGGCCGAGGCGCGGGCCGCCGCCGAGGCGGCGGGCGCGAAGCTCGGCGAGGTCGCGCAGCCCCTGCGCGCGGCCCTGAGCGGGAGCAACGTCTCGCCGCCGATCTTCGAGGTCATGCAGGTGCTCGGCCGGGAGGAGACGATGGGCCGCATCGCGGATGCCCTGAAATGAGGCTGCTGCACCGCAACCAAACCCTTGGGAGAGCGCTCCTTCGGGGCTAAGATCCGCGCGCGGCGGGCGGGGGCGTTCCCCCGCGCGCCCGCCACCAATTCCTTCCGACCCGAGTCCTGGAGCCCGTCATGTCCGGCAGCGCGAGCAAGAGCACGATCACCGTCGTCGACAACGCCAGCGGCAAGCGCCTCGAGCTGCCGATGATGGACGGCTCGATCGGCCCGCGCGTGATGGACATCCGCAAGCTCTACGCCGAGACTGGCCACTTCACCTACGACCCGGGCTTCACCTCGACGGCGTCCTGCGAGTCCCGGATCACCTACATCGACGGCGACCAGGGCGTGCTGCTCTACCGCGGCTACCCCATCGAGGAGCTCGCCGAGCACAGCGACTTCATGGAGGTCTGCTACCTCCTGCTCAAGGGCGAGCTGCCGAACGCCGCGCAGAAGACGAGGTTCGAGCGCGACATCACGCTGCACACGATGATCCATGAGCAGCTGACGCGCTTCTACCAGGGCTTCCGCCGCGACGCGCACCCGATGGCGGTGTGCTGCGGCGTGGTCGGCGCGCTCTCCGCCTTCTACCACGACAGCCTGAACATCAACGACCCGCACCAGCGGATGGTCGCCTCGTACAGGCTGATCGCGAAGCTGCCGACCATCGCGGCCATGGCCTACAAGTACTCGGTCGGCCAGCCCTTCATGTACCCGAAGAACTCGCTGAACTACGCCGAGAACTTCCTGCACATGACCTTCGGCGTGCCCTGCGAGGAGTACAAGATCAGCAAGACCGTCGCGCGGGCGCTCGACAAGCTCTTCATCCTGCACGCCGACCACGAGCAGAACGCGTCGACCTCGACCGTCCGCCTCGCCGGCTCGTCTGGCGCCAATCCCTTCGCGTGCATCGCCGCGGGCATCGCGACGCTCTGGGGCCCCGCGCATGGCGGCGCGAACGAGGCCGTGCTGCAGATGCTGCAGGAGATCGGCTCCAAGGACCGCATCCCCGAGTTCATCCGCAAGGTGAAGGACAAGTCCGAGGGCGTGCGCCTGATGGGCTTTGGCCACCGCGTCTACAAGAACTTCGACCCGCGCGCGAAGGTGATCCGCCAGGCCGCGCACGACGTGCTCGCGGAGCTCGGCGTGCACGACGAGCCGCTGCTCGAGATCGCGATGGAGCTCGAGCGCATCGCGCTTCAGGACGACTACTTCGTGCAGCGCAAGCTCTACCCGAACGTCGACTTCTATTCGGGCATCATCTACCGGGCCATGGGCTTCCCGACCTCGATGTTCACGGCGCTCTTCGCCGTGGCGCGCACGGTCGGCTGGATCGCGCAGTGGAACGAGATGATCGAGGACCCGGCGCAGAAGATCGGTCGCCCGCGCCAGCTCTACACGGGCCACGCGCCACGTCCCTACGTCCCGATGGCGAAGCGGGCCTGAGGCAGGATGCCCCGGGGGCCACGCAGGTGAACGCGCGGTCGCCGCGCCGCCTGGCTCGCGGCCGCTTGCCCCAGGTGGCGGGCACCCGCATGGCCGACGGCACGCCCGGCCCGCGCGCGCTTCTACCGCCGCCGGCGAACGACAACCGGGCGCCGCCCCTCACGCGCGCCCTGCGGGCCATCGCCCTCGCCGCGAGCGTCGCCGCGATCCTCTGGACCGCGGCGAACCTCCTCGGCGGGCGCTGAGGGAAGCCGGGGCGCTCAGGCCTTCTGGATCAGCTCGACCTTGTAGCCGTCGGGGTCCTCGACGAAGGCGATCACGGTCGTGCCGAACTTCACCGGTCCCGGCTCGCGCGTGATCTTCACGCCGCCCGCGCGCATGCGATCGCAGGCCGCGTAGGCGTCGGGCACCGCGACCGCGAGGTGGCCGAAGCCATTGCCGAGGTCGTACCCGGGATGGCCCCAGTTGTGCGTCAGCTCGATCACGGCGCTCGACGCCTCGTCGCCGTAGCCGACGAAGGCGAGCGTGTACTTGCCCTCCGGCACGTCGCGCCGGCGCAGCACCTTCATGCCGAGCATGTCGACGTAGAAGGCGATCGACCTGTCGAGGTCCTTCACGCGGATCATCGTGTGCAGGAGCCTGTAGCTTCCGGTATCGCCGCTCATGTCGTCCTCGCGCCCGTGGGATGGTTCGGATAGAACGGAAACCATATCCGCCGCGACCCTGTCGAGTCCGCCATGAGAGCAATCCGCTGCGCCGTCTTCGGCGCCGGGCATTTCGGCCGCTACCACGCGCAGAAATACGCCGCCCTGCCGGGCGCGGAGCTCGTCGCGGTCGTCGACCCCGACCCCGAGCGCGCGCGCGCCCTCGCGGCCGAGGTCGGCACGAGGGCCGCGACGTCGATCGACGAGGTGGCCGGCGCGATCGAGGCGGCCTCGGTGGCCGTGCCGACCCATGCCCACCACGACGTCGCGACGCGGCTGCTCGAGGCCGGCATCCACGTCCTGATCGAGAAGCCGATCGCGGAGACGATCGAGCAGGCCGATGCCCTCGTCGCCCTCGCCGCCGCGCGAGGCCGCATCCTCCAGGTC
>CANMWW010000079.1 GCA_947500965.1 Alphaproteobacteria bacterium | reverse complement strand
CTGCGCCGCCGCGGCGTGACCCTCGTAGAGGGGCAGGAGCTGACGGAGCACGCGCGCAAGATCAAGAGCGCGGACGAGATCGAGCTGATGAAGTGGACGATCCGCGTCTGCGAGGCCGGCATGGCGCGGATGTACGAGCATTCGCAGCCTGGCCGGACCGAGAACGAGATCTGGGCCGAGCTGCACTTCGAGAACATCCGCTCGGGCGGCGAGTGGATGGAGACGCGCCTTCTCGCCTCCGGGCCGCGCACCAACCCCTGGTTCCAGGAGAGCTCGGACCGCGTCTGCGAGGCGGGCGACATGCTCGCCTTCGACACCGACATGATCGGCCCCTACGGGTACTGCGCCGACCTCTCGCGCTCCTGGACGATCGGGCACCTGCGCATGACGCCGGAGCAGCGCGCGCTCTACGCGGCGGCGGTCGACCAGATCGAGCACAACGTCGCGATCCTGCGCCCGGGCATGACCTGCAGGGAGTTCGACGAGAAGAGCTGGCGCATCCCGGAGAAGTACCAGGCGCGCCGCTACTCGGCGGCCCTGCATGGCGTGGGCCTCGCGGACGAGTGGCCCTCGGTGCCGACGCATGTCGACTTCGCCCGCGCCTATCCCTCGGTCTTCGAGGAGAACATGGTGCTCTGCGTCGAGGCGCTGATCGGCGAGGAGCACGGCCGGGAATGCGTGAAGCTCGAGACGCAGGTCCTCGTCACCGCCAACGGTCCCGTGCGCCTCGACAGCTTCCCCTGGGAGACCGCCTGACGCGGCGCGAGGCGGCGCCGGCTCAGCCCGGCGCGGCGAGCTCGAGGTGGCAGGCGATGCGATGCGCGCCGAAGACGCGCTCCGGCGGCGCGAGCGTGTCGCAGATGCCCTCCATGCGGCGCGGGCAGCGGCTCGCGAAGACGCAGCCCCGGATCTCCTCGGCGGGGCTCGGCATCGGGCCGGCGAGCACGATCTCCGGCGGCGGCGCGTCCGGGTCGGGGCGCGGCGCGGCCGCGAGCAGGGCCTCCGTGTAGGGATGCCAGGGCGGCGCGAAGACCTGCGCCGCGGGCCCGTACTCGACGACGCGGCCGAGATACATGACCGCGACGCGGTCCGCCATGTGCCTGACCAGGGCGAGGTCGTGCGAGATCAGCACCAGGGCCATGTCGCTCCCCGCGAGCAGGTCCGCGAGCAGGTTCACGATCGCCGCCTGCACCGACACGTCGAGCGCCGAGACGGGCTCGTCCGCCACCAGGAGGTCGGGGTCGCCCGCCAGGGCGCGCGCGATGGCGACGCGCTGGCGCTGGCCACCGGAAAGCTGCCACGGGCGGCGCTCCGCGAGCTCGGCGGGGAGCTGCACGCGCGCCATCAGCCGCGCCGCCTCCTGCCGCGCCTCCTCGGCACCCAGCCCGCGCAGGCGGCGCAGCGGGCGCATAAGCGCGTAGCCGACGGAGTGGCTCGGGTTGAGCGTGGAGTCCGGGTTCTGGAACACCATCTGCACGCGGCGCAGCAGCTCGCGGGGCCGCGAGTCCACGCCGCCGGAGAGCGGCTCGCCGGCAAGTGAAAGCGCGCCGCGCGCCTCGCCGGCGAGGCCGGCGACGACGCGCGCGAAGGTCGACTTGCCGGACCCTGATTCACCGACGATCGCGAGCGTGCCGCCGCGCCGCGCCTCGAGCGAGGCGTCGGTGAGCGCGCGGATGACGCGGCGCGGCTTGCCGGACATGCCGCCGCCGACCTCGTACCACTTGCCCACGCCGCGCGCCTCGAGCAGCACCGGCCCCTCCTCCGCCTGCGCGGCGGCGTCGGTGGCGGCGGCCATGCGCGCCGGCAGTTCGCCAAGCCTCGCGCAGCGCGCGAGATGGCCGGCCCCGCCAGCCTCGGCGAGCGCGATCGCGCCGGCGCCGCAGGCGGCCGGCGCGGCATGCGGGCAGCGCGGCAGGAAGGCGCAGCCGGGGCGTGCACGATCCTCGGCGACCAGGGTGCCGGCGATCGGGGCGAGCCGCGCGCCGCCCCTCGGCCGGTCGAGGTCGGGCAGCGCGTCGAGCAGGCCGCGCGTATAGGGATGCGCGGGCGCGCGGAACACCTCGCGCACGCCGCCGGTCTCCACGAGGCGCCCGGCATAGAGCACGCCGACGCGGTCGCAGAGCCGCGCCACCGTGCCGAGGTTGTGGCTGATGAACAGGATCGCCGTGCCGAAGCGCGCGCGCAGGTCGCGCACGAGCTCGAGGATCGCCGCCTCGATCGTCACGTCGAGGCCGGTCGTCGGCTCGTCCATCACCAGCAGCGACGGCTCGGCCATCAGCGCCATGGCGATCACGACGCGCTGCTGCTGCCCGCCGGAGAGCTGGTGCGGGTAGCGCTCCATCGTCGCCTCGGCATCCGCCAGCCGCACCTCGCGCAGCATCGCGATGGCGCGGTCGCGTGCGCGGGCGGCGTCGCGCTCGCCGTGCAGCATCGGCACCTCGACGAGCTGGCGGCCGATCGTCATCACCGGGTTCAGGCTCGACATCGGGTCCTGGTAGACCATCGCGATGCGACGCCCGCGCAGGCGGCGCAGCTCGCCCTCGTCCATCGCCGCGAGGTCGCGGCCCTCGAACAGCACCCTGCCGGCGGAGATCGCCATGCCGCGCGGCAGGTAGCGCATCGCGGCGAGCGCGACGGTCGACTTGCCGCAGCCGGACTCGCCGACGAGGCCGACCGCCTCGCCGGGCGCGATCGACAGGTCGACGCCGTCGAGGATGCGCGAGACGCCGCGCCGGCCGCGGTGCTCGATCGAGACGCCCTCGAGGGAGAGGATGTCAGCCATCCTCGGACGCCTCGCGCAGGCCGGTGGCGAGGAAGTTGAAGCCGATCACCAGCGACGACACCGCGAGCGCCGGGATCAGCGTCATGTGCGGCCACACGAAGATGGTGCCGTAGCTCTCCTTGATCATGCTGCCCCAGTCGGGGTCGGGCGGCGGCAGCCCGATGCCGAGGAAGCCGAGGACGCCGATGGCAATGACCGTGTAGCCGAGGCGCAGGAAGAAATCGACGACGAGCGGCCCGCGCGCGTTCGGCAGGATCTCCGCGAGCAGCACGAACCAGGTCGGCTCGCCGCGCATGCGCGCCGCGGCGACGTAGTCGCGGTTCTTCACGTCGAGCGTCACGGCGCGCACGATGCGCGCGATGATCGGCGCCTGCGTCACGGTCACGACCGCGATGATGTTGAAGGCCGAGGCGCCGAAGCGCGCGATGACGATCAGGTAGAGGATGATCTTCGGGAAGGCGAGCAGCGTGTCGCCGACGCGCATCAGGATCGAATCCACCGCGCCGCCCTTGTAGCCCGCGACGAGGCCCAGCAGCGTGCCGAGCGCGGCGGCGCCGAGCACCGCCGCCGGCGCCACGGTCAGCACCGTGCGCGCGCCCCACATCAGGCGCGAGAGGATGTCGCGGCCAAGCTGGTCGACGCCCAGCCAGTTCGCCGCGGTCGGGTAGGGATAGGCGATCAGCGCGGGGTCGATGCGGTTCGGCGGATAGGGCGCGAGCCAGGGCGCGAGGATGCCCATCGCCGCCCAGAACAGCACGATCGCCGCGCCGAGGCATCCGACCGGCGACCGGCCCAGCAGCGCGACCGTGGCCGCGGCCCGGGCGATCATATGCGGATCCTCGGGTCGAGCTTCATGTAGCCGAGGTCGCCCAGCAGCTGCGTCAGCATGGTCACCGTCACCGCGACCAGCGCGCCGGCCTCGACCACGGCGATGTCCTTGGCCAGCGCGGCCTCCAGCATCATCCGGCCGAAGCCCGGGTAGGCGAAGAGGGTCTCCACCACGACGAGGCCGGAGACGAGGTAGTTCAGCTGCAGCAGGATCACCGTGAACGGGGTGATCAGCGCGTTGCGCATCGCGTGGCGGGTGACGACCCGGTGGAACGGCATGCCCTTGAGGACCGCGGTGCGCACGAAGGGCTGGCGCATCACCTCGACCATCGAGGCACGGATCATCGAGACCAGGTAGCCGGCGTCGTAGAGGGTCACCACGGCGACGGGCAGCACGAACTGCATCCAGACCGGCCACTCGGCGGTGGCGCGCATCGGCGACGTCCCGGGCAGGACGCCGAGCCAGACCACGAAGATCGCGAGCATGAAGACGCCCATCGCGAACTCGGGGATCGAGGCGCAGATCGAGGCGAAGACGGATATGCCGCGGTCGAGCGGCGAGCGCTCGCGCATGCCCGCGAGCACCCCGAGCGCGACCGAGAGCGGCACGATGACCGCGAAGCAGATCGCCGCGAGGAGCAGCGTGTTGCCGAGCCTGTCGAGCAGGACGTCCGCGACGGGCTGGCGATAGATGACGGAGGTGCCGAGGTCGCCGCGCAGGACGTTCCCGACATACTCGGCGTAGCGCACGAGCAGCGGGCGGTCGAGGCCCATCTCGCGGAACAGGTGGTCGACCTGCTCCTGCGTGGCGTAGGGGCCGAGGAGCTTGCGCGCGACGTCGCCCGGCGTGAGCTCGTTGAGCGCGAAGACGAGGAAGGTCACCGCCAGGAGCGTGAGGAGGATGTTCAGCGACTGGCGGAGGAGATATCGCGCCACGCGCGGCCCCTGGAGCGTTCGGCGCGCAAGGTGCCGCCGCCGCGGGCAGTTGGCCCGCGGCGGCGGCGGCGCGCGTCCCGGATCAGCCTTCGATCCAGACTTCCTTGAACTCGATGTAGGCGGTGGGGTGGATCCTGTACCCCTTCACCTTCTTGTCCGAGTAGTTGAACAGGGCGCGCCAGAGCGGCACCACGGCCGGGCCGTCGTCGAGCATGATCTGCTCGAGCTTGGCGACGACCGCGCGGCGCCTCTCGACGTCGAGGTAGCCCTCGGCCTCGGCGAGCAGGGCGTCGAACTCCTTGTTCGACCAGTTCGACTCGTTCCAGGCCGCGCCCGAGCGATAGGCGAGGCCGAGCACCATGACGCCGAGCGGGCGATGGGCCCACGTCGTGAAGCCGAAGGGCACCTTCGTCCAGACGTCCCAGTACTGCGCGGACGGCATCACGTTGATCTTCACGCGGATGCCGGCCTCCTTCCACTGCTCGACCATCGTCTGGACGGCGAGCAGTTCCCAGTCCGGCTGCGGGCGGCAGGCGATCTCCGTGTCGATGCCGTTCGGGTAGCCGGCCTCGGCGAGCAGCGCCTTGGCCTTCGCCACGTCGCGGCGCATGAAGCCCACGTCGGCGTATTCGGGATGGACCTTCGCGACATGGTGGTGCTCGCCGGGCTTGCCGAGGCCGCGATGCGCGACCTTGAGCACCGCCTCGGTGTCGGTCGCGTGGCGCAGCGCCTGGCGCACCCGCTTGTCGTCGAAGGGCTTGACCGGCTGCACGCGCGCGACGGCGGTGTAGGCCGTGTCGACCGAGTTGACCTGCACGTGCGGCAGGCGCTCGGCGGCCGGCAGCGCCGCGATCGCGCCCTGGTAGATCATGTCGACCTGGCGCGAGGCCAGCGCCGCGACCTGCGCCGCGCTGTCGTCGCCGAGGTCGATGACCTCGATGCGGTCGAGCCACGGACCGCCGCCCCAGTAGCCGTCCTTGCGCGCGGTCAGCACCGCGCGCTTGCCGACCTCGAGCTCGACGAGCTCGAAGGCGCCCGTGCCGTTCGAGCCGACGCCGAACTTGCCGCCCTCGGCCGGGTCGAGCATGTGCGCCGGGTAGTGGAACATCGCCTCGGGGATGCCGAGGAAGGACGACTTGCCGTTGATCTCGAAGGTGAAGTCGTCGATCTTGCGGAAGGCGTTGGAGTCCCAGAGGCGGAACGAGACGCGCTTCTTCTGGGTCCGCGGGTCGATCTCGTCGAGCTCGAAGTTCTCGAGGATGAAGGCGCGCAGCAGGCCGACGGTCGAGGAGCCGGTTGCCGGGTCGAGCATCCGCTTCATGTTCCAGATCGCGTCGTCGGCGTTGAACGGCCTGCCGCCCTTGCGCCACTTCGCGTCGCGCCGCAGCGAGATCTTCCACGACTTGAGGTCGGGGCTCGCCTCCCACTTCTCGACGAGGCCGGGCCGCGTGACGTTGTCGACGCCGGTGTAGGTCAGGTACTCGACGGTCTGGCGGGCGACGTTCGTCGCCTCGATCCAGGAGTAGGTGTGCGGGCTCGAGAGGTCCTGCACGCGCATGCCGAGGCGCAGCGTGCCGCCCTTGCGCGGCGCGCCCTGCGCCATGGCCGGTTCGCTCAGCCCCGCCATCGAGTAGGCGGCGCCGGCGCCGACGCCGAGCAGCGTGGCGACGCGCAGGAACTCGCGCCGATCGAGCTTGCCATCGGCCATCTCGCGGCCCGCGGCGGTGACGAGCGGATGAAGCTTGTCTGTCATTGATAGCCCTCCCTGTTCGGTCGCGAGCCTAGCCGCGGGCCGGGCGGGGCTACAAGGCGGGTCTTTCACGGCGCTGGAGATTCCCTCGCATCCGTTCCAGCATCGCACGATGATGGAAAAGACCCCACGAACCGGAGTGGCACGCGGGAGGTCGCGCACGCGCGCCGACCGCGCCGCGCCCGCCACGCACGCCCCGCTTCCCCGCCTGTCGAACCGCTGGAAGCCGCTGGAGGTGCTCTCCCCCTCGCAGCTGGAGCGCATCGTCGACGCGGCGTTCCGCATCCTCCAGGACGGCGGGCTCGAGCTGCGCAGCGCGCGGGCGCGCGAGGCCTGCCGCCGCAATGGCTGCCTCGTCGACGAGGAGACGCAGGTCGTGCGCATGGGCCGCGACGTCGTCGAATCCTTCCTGCGCCACGCGCCGGAGCGCTTCGTGCTCCACGCCCGCAACCCGGCGCGGCACCTGCATGTCGGCGGCGACGTCGTCAATTTCGGGCCGGTGGGCGGCGCGCCGCATGTCGCGGACCTCGCGCGCGGCCGCCGCTACGGCGACCTCGAGGCCTTCCGCGACATCATCAAGGTGACGAACGCGCTCGGCGTCCTGCACTGGCAGGGCGGCATGGTGGTCGAGCCGGTCGACGTCCCCGTCCCGGTCCGCCACCTCGAGGCCTATCGCGCGCATGTCGAGCTCTCCGACCTGGTCTGGAGCTCGCGCGGGACCGGGGCGGCGCAGTCCATCGACGGCATCGCGATGTCGGCGATCGAGCACGGCACGACGCCCGAGGGCCTCGCCGCGCGGCCCACGCTGCTCTGCATCACCAATGTCAACTCGCCGCGGCGCGTCGACGAGGAGATCCTCGAGAGCGTGATGATCCTCGCCGAGCACGGGCAGTGCGTCGCCATCACGCCCTTCACGCTGATGGGCGCCATGGCGCCGGTGACGCTGGCCGGCGCGCTCGCGCAGGGCGCGGCGGAGGCGCTGGGCATCATCGCGCTGTGCCAGATGGTGCGGCCGGGCACGCCCTGCGTGTTCGGGGCCTTCACCTCGAACGTCGACATGCGAACCGGAGCGCCCGCCTTCGGCACGCCCGAATACGTCAACGCGACGATCGCCAGCGCCCAGCTCGCGCGGCGCTTCCGCCTGCCCGTGCGCTCCAGCGCGCCGAACGCCAGCCCCTGCGTCGACGCCCAGGCGACGTGGGAGACCGGCTTCTCCCTCTGGGCCTCGGTGATGAGCCACAGCAACCTCGTCTACCACGCGGCCGGATGGCTCGAGGGCGGGCTCTCCGCCTCGATGGAGAAGATCGTCGTGGACGCCGAGATGCTGCGCGGCTGGGCGGAGATCCTGAAGCCCGTCGACTTCACCGACGACGACATCGGCGTCGACGCGATCCTCGGCGTGCCCCCGGGCGGGCACTTCTTCGGCACCGCGCACACGCTGGCGCGCTACGAGACCGCCTTCTGGCGGCCCATCCTCTCCGACTGGTCGAACTTCGAGAACTGGCGCGACGCCGGCGCCAGGAACGCGACGGACCGCGCGGCGGAGATGTGGCCGAGGCTGCGCGACGCCTACCAGCCGCCGCCGCTCGACCAGGCGGTGCGCGAGGAGCTCGCGGCCTACGTGGCCCGGAGGCGCGAGGAGCTCGGCGTGCGATGAG
>CANMWW010000078.1 GCA_947500965.1 Alphaproteobacteria bacterium | reverse complement strand
CTTGGTCGCCGACCGCGGCTATGACGCCAATCACCTCCGCCAACGCCTCACCGAGCGCAAGATCCTGGCTGTCATTCCCTCGACCACGTCGCGCGCCAAGCCGATACCCCACGACGCCAAGATCTACAGCTGCCGCAACCGCATCGAGCGCATGTGGGGCCGGATCAAGGACTTCCGTCGCATCGCAACACGCTACGACAAGCTTGCGCGCAACTATCTCAGCGCCGCGCTTATCGCCGCCGCCGTCATCTACTGGGTCAATTGAGTCCAGACCCTAGGCGGCGCTCACAGCCTCTCGCCGCGCACGAGGCGCGGCAGGTCCCCGACCACGCCCATGGCATGGCGCATGAAGAGCCGCTTGAGCGGCGCGACGCGCTCGACCGCGGCGAGGCCCAGGCGCCGCGCGAGGCGCAACGGCGGCAGGTCGTTCGAGAACAGGCGGTTCAGGGCGTCCGTGACGGCGAGCAGCGACATGTTGTCGACGCGCCGCCAGCGCTGGTAGCGCTCCAGCGCGTCGCCGCCGCCGATGTCGAGGCCTAGCCGCGCGGCGTCGACGACGCATTCGGCGAGCGCCGCGACGTCGCGCAGGCCGAGGTTGAAGCCCTGGCCCGCGATCGGGTGGATCGCATGCGCCGCGTCCCCGGCGAGCGCGACGCGCTCCGCCACGCAGGCATCGGCCTGCACGATCTCGAGCGGATAGGCGAAGCGGCGACCCTCGAGCGAGAGCGCGCCGAGCCAGTCGCCGAAGCGGCGCTGCGCCTCGGCGGCGAAGGCGTCGGCGTCCAGGCCCATGAGCCCCGGCACGAGGGCCTCGTGCTCCGTCCAGACGATCGAGGAGCGATGCGCGCCGTCGCGGTCGGGCAGCGGCAGCATCGCGAAGGGCCCTGCGGGCAGGAAGCGCTCGTGCGCGACGTTGGCGTGCGCCTTCGCGTGGCGCAGCGTGGCGACGATGCCGGACTGGCCGTAGCGGTGGCGGAAGACGCCGATGCCGGCGGCCTCGCGCACGGGCGAGGCCTTGCCGTCGCAGCCAACGAGTAGGCGCGCCGCGATGCGCCGGCCATCGGCGAGCTCGACGAGGCGCGCGCCGGGGCGCTGGCCGAGGCCGACGACGCGCGCGGGCGCGAGCCAGCGCAGCGCGGGCGTGCGCGCGGCGCAGGCCTGCAGCGCGCGGCGCGTGAAGCGGTTCTCGACGATGAAGCCGAGCGGGTGGTCGGCCACCTCGCGGTGGTCGTAGTGCAGGAAGAGGCGCGACTGCCCGTCGGAGACGCGGATGTCCTCGATCGCCGCGGCGTCGGACGCGAGCAGGTCCCAGACGCCGACCGCGGCGAGCACGCGCTGCGAGCCCCAGGCGATGGCGGAGGAGCGGCCATCGGCGGCGTCGGCGGACGAGTCGGCGGGCGCGTCGCGGTCGACCACGACCACGCGAAGCCCGGCCCCGGCCAGCGCCAGGGCAAGGCTCAGCCCGACGAGGCCGCCGCCGACGATGGCGACATCGCAGTCTTCCTCGGCGGGTGGGCTCGTCTCGCGCGCGGCATCCATGGCGCGCGGAAACTGCAGCAGCGCCCCGTCGCCTGTCCAGTTCCGCGCACCGGGTGGCATCGAGCGGCACGGGACTTGAATGGGAGCGGCACGATCGGACGCCGCGCGCCCCCGCCGCGGCCAGCGAAGGAAAGGAACCAGACATGAAGATGATCATGGCCGTCATAAAGCCGTTCAAGCTCGACGAGGTGCGCGAGGCGCTCACCGAGCTCGGCGTCCAGGGCCTCACCGTCACCGAGGTGAAGGGCTTCGGACGCCAGAAGGGCCAGACCGAGATCTACCGCGGCGCCGAGTACCAGGTGAATTTCCTGCCGAAGGTGAAGATCGAGGTGGCGGTCGCCGACGCGACGGCGGCGCGCGTCGTCGAGGCGATCCAGAAGGCGGCGGCCACGGGCAAGATCGGCGACGGGAAGATCTTCGTCTACGAGCTGGCGAGCGCCGTGCGCATCCGCACCGGCGAGACCGACGCCGAGGCGCTCTGACCACCTGCCCGGAAAATGGGCTCCCGCGCCCAGCCAGGTATGCACACTTATTGTGCAAGACGGCTGGGTGCACGCCCCGAAGGCTAAAAATCCCCGTCCCGGCGGCCCGGCGCCGCTGGCACGGAAATTGAGTTCCCCAACCCCGAATTGGCCCGAGGCCGCGCTCCCTCCGCGCCAAGGACCACGCCACCAAGGAGAGACAAGATGACGACCTCGACCCGACTGCCGGCGCGCGCCGGCCTCGCGACGGTCGCAGCCGTCCTGGCCGCGACCCCGGCCTGGGCCGCCGACGCAAAGATCGATGCCGGCGACACGGCATGGATGCTGACCGCCACCACCCTCGTCCTGATGATGACGATCCCGGGCCTCGCGCTCTTCTACGCGGGCATGGTGCGCAAGAAGAACGTGCTGTCGACGATGATGCAGTCCTTCGCGATCTGCAGCCTGGTCACGATCCTGTGGATGGTGGTCGGGTACAGCCTCGCCTTCGGCAACGGCGGCAGCCTCGTCGGCGACTTCTCGCGCGTGCTGCTCTCCGGCATGGGCTGGGAGAAGCCCTTCACGCTCGGCACCGGCGACGCGGCCGTCGCGACCACGATCCCCGAGGTCGTGTTCATGATGTTCCAGATGACCTTCGCGATCATCACGCCGGCACTGATCTGCGGCGCCTTCGCCGACCGCATGAAGTTCTCGGCCATGCTGTGGTTCATGGGCGCTTGGCTGCTGGTGGTCTACGCGCCGGTCGCGCACATGGTCTGGCATCCCTCCGGCTGGATCTTCGCCTCGGGCGCGCTGGACTTCGCCGGCGGCACCGTCGTGCATGTCAACGCGGGCATCGCGGGCCTCGTCGCGGCGATCGTGCTGGGCAAGCGCCGCGGCTACGGCCACGACAACATGGCGCCGCACAACCTCGCCCTCGCGGTGATCGGCGCCTCGCTGCTCTGGGTCGGCTGGTTCGGCTTCAACGCCGGTTCCGCCGCAGCCGCCAATGGCCGCGCCGGCATGGCCATGGCGGTGACGCAGGTCGCCGCCGCGGCCGCGGCGCTGTCCTGGATGTTCGCGGAGTGGATGACGCGCGGAAAGCCGTCGGTGCTGGGCATCGTGTCCGGCGCGGTCGCGGGCCTCGTCGCGATCACGCCGGCCTCCGGCTTCGTGATGCCCGGCGGCGCGCTCGTCATCGGCGTGGTCTCCGGGCTCGTCTGCTTCTGGGCGTCGACGACGCTCAAGCGCAAGCTCGGCTACGACGACTCCCTCGACGTCTTCGGCGTGCATGGCGTCGGCGGCATCGTCGGCGCGATCCTCACCGGCGTCTTCGCGGTCGGCGCGCTCTCCGCGACCGAGGCGACCCCGGCGGGCTCGCAGGGCCTGCTCGAGGGCAATGCCGGCCAGGTCGTGACCCAGGTCGTCGCCGGCGCCTTCACCATCGCCTACTCGGCGATCGCGAGCTTCGCGATCCTGAAGATCGTGGATGCGACCATCGGGCTGCGCGTCAGCGACGAGCAGGAGCGCGACGGCCTCGACATCGCGCTGCACGGCGAGACGATCCACTGATCGTCCCGCCGTCGACCGCCCGGCGCGCAGCCCCCCGCGCGCCGGGCGGTTTTCGTTTCTGGCGTACGCCTTTCGTTCCCTCGTTCACGCGACTCGGGGATTTCGTGGGGAACAGCGCCCCCACCCACGACATATGGCGGTCCGAATAGCTCGACTTGTGCTTCAAGGAGGCGCCCGATAGGATTGATTCGCTTTCGTTTTCCTGCGGCGCCCGGGAGGGGTTCCGGCGCCGCGTCCTCGCCCCGGCCGGTCCCGCCATGATCAATGCCCGCCTCGAACGGCTGAACGACTATCCGTTCCAGCGCCTCGCCGACCTGCTGAAGGGCAACGACCCGCGCAGCAACGACCGCCCGATCATGCTGCACATAGGCGAGCCCCAGCACCAGCCGCCGGACTTTGCCATCGACATCATCGCGGGCGACCGCAAGCGCTGGAACCTCTACCCGCCGGTCGTCGGCACGCCGGGCCTGCGCGAGTCCTGCGCGGGCTTCCTGCGCCGGCGCTACGGCGTGCCGGCCTCCGCCCTCGACCCGCACACGCAGATCGCCCCGGTCGCGGGGACGCGCGAGGGACTGTTCATGGTCGCGCTGCTGGCCGTGACGCAGAGCGAGGGCGGCCCGAAGCCGCTCGCGCTGATGCCCAACCCGTTCTACCAGGTCTATTTCGGCGCGGCCGCGATGGCTGGCGCGGAACCGGTCTTCCTGCCCACGAGCGCGGCGAGCAACTGGCTGCCGGACCTCGACGCGATCCCGGAGGAGACGCTGCGGCGCACGCAGGTCTTCTACCTCTGCAGCCCGTCGAACCCGCAGGGCACCTGCGCGGACCTCGCCTACTGGAAGAAGGCCCTGGAGCTCGCGCGCCGCCACGACTTCATGCTGGTCGCGGACGAGTGCTACTGCGAGCTCTACTACACGCCGAAGCCGCCGGCCGGCGCGATCGAGGCGGCGCTCGCGCTCGGCCCCGGCCCGCATGGCCACGTGCTCGACAACCTCGTCGTCTCGCACACCCTCTCCAAGCGCTCTTCCGCGCCGGGCCTGCGCTCCGGCTTCGTCGCCGGCAGCCCGCACGCGATCGCGATGCTCAACCGGCTGCGCGTCTACGAGGCGGCCTCGACGCCGCTCGCGGTGATGGACGCCGCGGCGGCGCTCTGGGACGACGACGCGCACGTGGAGGCGACGCGCGCGCTCTACGCGCGCAAGTACGAGATCGCCACGCGGCTGCTCGGCGGCCGCCACGGCTTCTACCAGCCCGCCGGTGGCTTCTACCTCTGGCTCGACGTCGGCGACGGCGAGGCCGCGACGCGCGCCTTGTGGAGCGAGGCGGGCATCAAGGTCCTGCCCGGCGCCTACCTCACGAAGCCCTCCGCCGACGGCAGCAACTTCGGCAAGCCCTATGTCCGCATCGCGCTGGTCCAGGAGCTCGAGGCGACGGAGACCGCCCTCGTGCGCATGAGCCAGGTGCTCGACCGGCTCGGGACGTCGCGCGCATGAGCAGCATCGCGATGCGCCGCCAGTGGCTCCCCGCGGGCAGCGGGGAGTTCTTCCGCCGCCGCGCCATCGAGGCCGCCGGCGCCGGCCTGATCGTGCTCGCCGTGCTCTTCGCCGCGGCGCTCGCCACCTATTCGCCGCTCGACCCGTCGCCCAACCACGCGCTCGGCAGGCCGGCCTCGAACCTGCTCGGCCTGCCCGGCGCCGCGGTCGCCGACGTGGCGCTGCAGTCGCTCGGCATCGCCGCGGCGATCCCCGCCGTCGTGCTGCTCGCCTGGGGCTTCCGCCTCGTGCGCGTGCATCGCCTGCCGCTGTGGTGGGCGCGGCTCGCGCTGCTGCCGCTCGCCGTGCTCTGCGCCGCGACGGCGCTCGCCTTCCTGCAGGCGCCGGCCGGATGGCCGCGGCCCTTCGAGGTGGGGCTGGGCGGGATCGCGGGCCGGCTCTGCCTCGCCTGGATCCTCGCGCCCATGCAGGGGCTCGGGCTCGGTGCCGCGGGCCTGTCCGCGCTCGCCGGCTCGATCGCCGCGGCAGCGCTGGTCTTCCTCCTCGCCGTCACCTGGATCGAATGGCGCGCCGCCGCGCAGGGCATCGCGACCGGATTTTCCGCGGCGTCCGCCCTCGCGCAGCGCGCGGCGCGGATGTTGCCGAGGCTGCGGCTGCGGGACCCGGGCAGGCTGCGCGCCGAGGAAAAGGCCGAGCGGCGCCGCGAGCGGCGCGAGCCCGGCATGCAGGCGCCCGCCGCCGACGAGGGCCAGGAGCCGGCCCCGCCCGCGCCGCGTCCCTCGCCGCGCGAGCTCGTCGAGGCACCCGGCCGCGCCGAGCCGCCGGCCGTCGCCGCGCGGCCGAAGCGCGCCGCGAGGAAGCAGGCCGCGCTCGACCTCGGCGACGGCACGATCGACATGCCGAGCCTCGAGCTGCTGCGCATGCCGAAACCCGAGGAGCGCATATCCTCCGTCGACGAGGACGCGCTGGCGCAGAACGCGCGCCTGCTCGAATCCGTCCTCGACGACTTCGGCGTCCAGGGCCGCATCGTGAAGGTACGTCCCGGCCCGGTGGTCACGCTCTACGAGCTCGAGCCCGCGCCCGGCACCAAGGCCTCGCGCGTCATCGGCCTCGCCGACGACATCGCGCGCTCGATGAGCGCCATCTCCGTGCGCGTGGCGGTCGTGCCGGGGCGCAACGTCATCGGCATCGAGCTGCCCAATGCCTCGCGCGAGACCGTCTACCTGCGCGAGCTGCTCTCGGACCGCGAGGCCGACCTCGGCCCGCTCGCGCTCAGCCTCGCGCTGGGCAAGGACATCGGCGGCTCGCCCGTCGTCGCGGACCTCGCGCGCATGCCGCACCTGCTGATCGCCGGCACGACCGGCTCGGGCAAGTCGGTCGCCATCAACACCATGATCCTGTCGCTGCTCTACCGGCACTCGCCGGCGAGCTGCCGCTTCATCATGGTCGACCCGAAGATGATCGAGCTCTCGGTCTACGACGGCATCCCGCACCTGCTGGCGCCGGTCGTCACCGACCCGAAGAAGTCCGTCGTCGCGCTCAAGTGGGTCGTGCGCGAGATGGAGAACCGCTACCGCTCGATGTCGAAGCTCGGCGTTCGCAACGTCGCGGGCTACAACGCGCGCCTCGTCGAGGCGAAGCGCAAGGGCGAGGTGCTGACGCGCAAGGTGCAGACCGGCTTCGACGAGGAGGGCAAGCCCGTCTTCGAGGAGCAGCCGCTCGACCTCACGCCGCTGCCCTTCATCGTCGTCATCGTCGACGAGATGGCCGACCTCATGCTCGTCGCCGGCAAGGACGTCGAGTGGGCGGTGCAGCGGCTCGCGCAGATGGCGCGCGCAGCCGGCATCCACCTGATCATGGCGACGCAGCGCCCCTCGGTCGACGTCATCACCGGCACGATCAAGGCGAACTTCCCGACCCGCATCTCGTTCCAGGTCACCTCGAAGATCGACAGCCGCACCATCCTCGGCGAGCAGGGCGCGGAGCAGCTGCTCGGCCAGGGCGACATGCTCTACATGGCCGGCGGCGGCAGGATCACCCGCGTGCACGGGCCCTTCGTCTCCGACCGCGAGGTCGAGGGCGTGGTCGCCCACCTCAAGGCGCAGGCCGAGCCCGCCTATGTCGAGGAGGTCACCGAGGAGGTCGAGGACGCCGGCGGCATCCCCGGCGTCACCGCGCCGCCCGGCTCGGGCGGCGACGAGGGCGGGGATTCGGACGGCATGTACGACAAGGCCGTCGCGCTTGTCGCGCGCGAGCGCAAGTGCTCGACCAGCTTCATCCAGCGCCATTTCCAGATCGGCTACAACCGCGCGGCGCGCATCGTCGAGCGGATGGAGAAGGAAGGCGTGGTCGGTCCCTCCAACCATGTCGGCAAGCGCGAGGTGATCGCGCCGAAGGGCGACTACGCGTCCTGACCGCGCCGCCTCAGCGCGGCGGCGCGAAGAGGCGCTGCATGTCGTCGACGAGGCGCCGCCCGCCCTCCGCGGCCGGCGCCGCGCCGCCGCGCGCATGGAGCGCATCG
Source organism: Alphaproteobacteria bacterium (assembly GCA_947500965.1). Taxonomy (GTDB): domain Bacteria; phylum Pseudomonadota; class Alphaproteobacteria; order CACIAM-22H2; family CACIAM-22H2; genus CAIOSQ01. Next base: position 414 of record CANMWW010000078.1, on the reverse strand, counting down.
AGCTTGCGGCGGACATCCGGGTTGCGCAGGCCCAGCGCCTCGGCGACGCGCGGCGGTCCCTGGTCGGCGGCGCGGCGAAGCGCCCCGACGAGCGCGCGCGCGCGCCCCCAGGACGGGTCGAGCGCGAAGGCGGCCTCGAGGTCCTCCACCGCGGCGAGCGCGCGGCCCGCCCCGATGCGCGCGACGGCGCGCAGCGCGAGGGCCGAGGGATCGCGTGGCGTCTGGGCCGCGGCGCGATCGAGGAGCGCCATGCCCGCGGGCCGGCGCGCGCCATCCGGGCCGTCGCGCAGCGTGACCATCGCCAGCGCCTGCAGCGCGGCGGCCGAGGCGACCGGCGCGCGCTCCGAGGCCGGCCGGCGCAGGAAGGCGTCGAGCTGGCGCGCGGCGACCGCGCCGTCGCCCGACATGGCCGCG
>CANMWW010000077.1 GCA_947500965.1 Alphaproteobacteria bacterium | reverse complement strand
TCGCCGAGGCCGACGGCGCGAAGGATAGAGAGGCCGACGCGGCTGGCATGCGGCCGACCGGCCATCGTGACCACCGGCACGCCCATCCACAGCGCCTCGCAGGTCGTGGTCGTCCCGCCATAGGGAAAGCAGTCGAGCGCGATGTCGAGGTCGCGATAGGTGGCCAGGAAGTCCGACGGGCCATCGACGGGCGGCGCGACCACGACCCGCTTCTCGTCGAAGCCCGCGTCGCGGATCATGCGCGCGAGGTCGGCGGCCACCACGGGGTTGTCGTTCATCGCGTAGCGCAGCATCAGCCGCGAGCGTGGCACGGCGTCGAGCACCCTGCGCCAGGTCCCGAGCATGCGGCGCGTGATCTTGGCTGGGTTGTTGAATGTCCCGAAGGTGACATGGCCGTTGCGCAGGCAGGGCGGCTCCGGCCCGGGCTCCGGCGCCGGCGAGGCGGGCCGGTAGGCGAGGAAGAGCCGCGGCAGCCGCAGCAGCGGCTCCGTGAAGAGCGCGTCGGTGGTGCCGGGCGGATCCGTGTCGGCGTCGCAGAGCCGCGCGTCGAAGCAGTCGAGCCCCGTCGTCGCCGGGTAGCCGAGATAGGTGACCTGCACCGGCGCCGGCCGGCGCGCGAAGATCCCGGGGCGGCATTCCGCCGAGAGACCCATCAGGTCGACGAGGACGTCGATGCCGTCGGCGCGAATGCGCGCCGCCGCCTCCTCGTCGGACATCGCGCGGATCGGGTGCCAGGCGTCGAACGCCGCCTCGAAGCTGCGCGTCACCCCGTCCGCCCTGGGGACGAGCGCGTAGCCATGGACCTCGAAGCGCGCCCGGTCATGCGCCTCGACGAGGGGCAGGGCGAAGTTGGCGACCGCATGCAGGCGGAAATCCGCCGAGACATAGCCGATCCGCAGCCGGCGGCCCGGGTCGGGCGTGTTCGCGAAACCCGCGGCAGGGGCGGGCTCCGCGCGCGCGACGATGGATCGGCCACAATCCCCGCAATCCCGCGCGGAGCGCGCGCCATCGTCGTCCAGGTACATCACGGCGAAGCTGTTGGAGGCGACGAGGTCCTGGATCCTCGGGTCGTCGGGTGCCATCTCGCCCAGCCGCGTGTAGTGCCAGGTGCTCTGGAAGGTGTAGTCGCCCTCGACCGAGGTGAGGCGGGCGAGCGCGTGGCGGTACAGCGGATCCTCGGGCTGGAGGAGCACGGCGGTGCCGAGCAGCTTCACCGCCGCGACGACGTCGCGCTTCGCCTCCTTGAGCGTGGCATAGGCCCAGGCGAGCCGGGCCCCTTCCTCGGCGGGCACGTCGAGCTTCAGCGCCTGCTCGAAGGTCGCCTCGGCGTCCTCGCGCAGGCCGAGCGCGGCCTGGCAGCGTCCGAGGCCGGTGAGGAGGCGGATGTCGCGCGGGCGCGCGAGGCGGAGCCGCAGGAAGATCGCAGAGGCCTCGGCGAAGCTTCCCGTCTCCAGCAGCAGGGTCGCGCGCAGGGTCTCGACCTCGTCGTCGCGCGCCTCGGGCGGGACCGCGGAAAGCACCGCAAGCCCCTCGGCGCGGCGCCCGGCATCGGACAGCAGCGCCGCGAGCAGCTGCGCGGCGCCGCGATCCGCGGGCGAGGCGGCATGCGCGATGCGCAGCGCCTCGATGGCCTCGTCGCGGCGCCCGGCCGCCCGCGCGATCAGGCCGCGGCTGCGCTGGAGCGACGCGTCGCCGGGCCGGCGGGCGATCGCCTTCGATATCAGGCGCGTGGCCTCCACCTCTCGCCCCGCGTCATGGGCGAGGATCGCCCCGACATGCAGGACATCGGCATGGGCGGGATCGATCTTGCGCGCCTGGGCGAGCTGCCGCGCCGCCGCCGCCGGATCACCCTGCGCGCGGCAGGCGAGGGCCGCGGAGAGGAGCCGCGCGACGTCCTCGCGCCCGCCGCGCGTCATGCGGCGCGGCGCGGGAGGCGGAGCGTCCAGGCGCAGTCGCTGGTCCCGAACCCGAACCTGACATTCGACTCGCCGGGGCGGAGGTTGTTCCGCCGCGGATCGATCCCGGCCTCGGCCAGAAGCCGCCCGTCGAAGCGCGTCTCGCGGAACCTGCCGCGCAGGACGTAGATGTCGCCGAACGCGCGCACGATCGCGGAGATGCTGCCATCGCTCTCGAGGAAGCCATCGAAGGACGCGGGCGGCACGTTCGGGCTGGCAGGATCCAGGACCTCGCCCGTCGCCTGGCCATTGGCGACGGAGAGCGCGACGTCGAGCCGGCGCGGGCAGCGCTGCGGGCCGTCGGCATAGGCGGCGCTGCCGGCATAGCGTCCGTCGAGCGCCTTCATGTCGGCGACCGGCTCGCCGCCGGACGGCGCCATGATGCCTTCCAGCCGCGCGCATCCGCCCGCGGCGAGCAGGCAGGCGAGGAGGAGGAGCGGGCGGGCGCGTCGCATCGACGGACTTCTAGCGCCGCGCGACGGTCACGTCCACGCGGACAGGCCGCCGCGCGCGGCCTGCGCGCCGGCGATGGCGTAGAGCGCGCGCTGCGCGGCGAGCGTGCCGGCGCGGCCGAGGCCGGACTTCGCCGCGCGCTCCGCCGCCAGCAGGAGCGACAGCGCGCGGGCGAGCGCGCGCTCGTCGAGCCGCCGCAGCGCGCGCTTGTAGACGTCCTGCTCCTTCCAGAAGACCGGCGGGCGCAGCCGCGCCATCGCGCCCGCGGCGTCGGCGCCCGCCGAGACATGGCAGGCGCAGACATGCAGCCGCACGAAGAAGCGCTGCGCCGTGCGCAGGATCGCCACAGCGTTGACGCCTTCCGCGTCGAGCCGGTCGAGGGCGCGGCCCAGCGCGGCGACGTCGCCGAGCGCGGCCGCCTGGACCGCGTCGTCGGCGTCGAGCTCGGCCGTCTCGCCGACCACGGCGCGCGCGTCGGCAAGCGAGACCTCGGCGCCGGGGCCGGCATAGGTCGCGAGCTTGGCGATCTCGCTGCGCGTGGCGGCGCGGTCGCCGCCGAGGCGCTGGGCGAGCCAGGCCACGGCGTCGTCCGCGGCGCGCACGCCCTCCGCCTGCAGCGCGGCGCGGATCACCGCGACGAGGTCGCGCCCCTCGTCGCCGTAGCAGGCCAGCGCCGCGGCGTTCGGCGCGCCCTCGAAGAGCTTGCGCAGCGCCGAGCGCGTGTCGAGCTCGCCCGCCTCCGCGACGACCAGCGCGTCGCCGACGGGGGCGTCGAGGAAGGACTTGAAGGCCGGCGCGGCGGCGTTGCCGCAGCCGCGCACGCGCACGACGCGCCGCCCGCCGCCGAAGGCGAGCGCCGCGGCCTCGTCGGCGAGCTTCGCCGGATCCGAGGCGAGCACGTCGCCCGAGAACTCCGCGACGCGGAAGGGATCGGCGAGGTCCTCGACCACCGTGCGCGCCAGCGCAGCCGCGCGCTCGCGCACCAGCCCGTCGTCCGGCCCGAAGACGAGGATCGCCCGCGCCGCCTTGTCCGGCGCCTTCAGGAAGCGCTCGACGCCCTTGAAGTCGATCTTCATGGGCCCGCGACCCCAGCCGCCCCCGTCCAGTATCCGGGGTTGAGGTTGCCGCGGCCGCCGCGGCCGAGGATCCCGGCGGGGACGGGCCCGCGCTGCCGGCCCTCGCGCATCGCGAGGAGCTGGCGGCGGCGCTCGAACGCGGCCGCGCGACGGCCGCAGGCGGCGAGCAGCTCGCTGGGATGGGCAAGGGGGAACGGCTCGACGCGAAACTGGTCGGAGAAGGCGCTCCACATCCACCAGGCCTCGATGGACATGGCGGCCAGCCATTTCCCGAGCCCGCCAGGCGCGGTCCAGGCTTCGTAGTGCGGCATCAGGACGGGGAAGGGCTCGTCGATGTCCATGCGCACGCCCCGCATGGCGCCCGTCGCCAGCTGCCCGGCAAGCTGGCTCGCGCGCGACGTCATGCCGAGGTCGCGGGCGATGCGCGCGGCGAGGATGAGCCGCGGCGCCGTCGCGCGCGCGCGCAACGCCGCGTCGGAGGCGTTCAGGCAGGCGCGCAGGCATCCGGCGCGCTGGTCCGGCGACGCCCCTGGCCGGGTCGATTGCGCCAGGGCGGACAGGGCAAGAAGGTAGGGATCGTCGTCGGCAGCCTGCGCGAGGGCGCGCCGGAACACGGGCTTCGCCTCGGCCAGGGCCGCCGGGCGCGACACGAGGCGCAGGATCTCGTCGCGGCGGATCGGGCCGGGCGGCTCCGGCGCGCGGGAGAGCAGGCCCGCCTGCGCGAGCCGCGCGGCGCGGTCCGGCTTCGCCGCGAAGAGGTTGAGCCGCCCGGCATGGACGGTGCCGGAGAAGGGCAGGAGCAGGGGCGGGTCGTTCGCCAGCTCGTAGAGCCCGTAGCCCGCCTGCTCCAGCATGCGCGCGGCATCCAGCCGCGGCTGCGCGCCGTCGACCACCTCGAACATCACGAGGGGCGATTCGCGCGCGAGGAAGCCGCGGCCACCTGCGATGACGGCCGTCTCGGCGCCCTCGACGTCGATCTTGACGAAGTCGATCCCGCGCAGGTCCTCGCGCTCCGCCACCTCGTCGAGGGTGCGGATCGGGACACGCGCGCCCTCGCCATCGGCGACGATCCGGTTGAGCGCGCTGTCGGCGCCGCGGGACAGGACCAGGGTGCCCTCGCGATCGCCAAGCGCGAGCTCGTGCACGGCGATGCCGGCGAACCCGTTCTCCGCGACGCTCGCGCGCAGCAGCGCCGCGACTTCCGGCGTGGGCTCGAAGGCGGCGATGCGCGCGTCGCCGCCGCTCGCGGCGGCAGCTGCGAGCGAGTAGAAGCCCACGTTGGCGCCGATGTCGAGCATGCGGAACCCGGGCCGCGCGATGCGGCGCACCAGCTCCGCCTCGTCCTCGAACCAGTCCTCCTGCTCGAGGAAGGTGTAGGTCGAGATCGCGCCGATGTCCGGCGGCACGACGATCCGGAAGCCGCCCCTGACGTTGAGGACCAGGCGTTCCCCGCCCGTGCCGGCGGCCGCCGCCGTCATGCCACCACGTTGACGATGCGGTTCGGCACGACGATGACCTTGCGCGGCGGCTTGCCGGCCATGGCGGCGGCGACGTTCGGCTGGGCGAGCGCCACCTCGCGCGCCTGTGCCTCGGGCGCGTCGCGCGGCAGGTCGATGGTCGCGCGCAGCTTGCCGTTGACCTGCACCGCCACCTTGACCGTGCCGTCGACCAGCAGCGCGGGATCGGCCTCGGGCCAGGCGCGCTCGCAGAGCAGGCCGGTCCCGCCCAGCGCAACCCACAGCTCCTCGGCCAGGTGCGGGCACATCGGCGCGACGAGGTGGCAGAGCGCGCGCAGGCCCTCGCCGAGGACCCAGGCCTCGCCCTCGCCCTTGCCGTCGAGCGCCTCGAGCGCGTTGGAGAGCGTGCGCACCTGCGCGACGGCCACGTTGAAGCGCAGCGCCTCGATGGACTCCGTGACCGCGGCGATCGCCTTGTGCGTCACGCGGCGCGTGGCCTCGGCAGCCGGCGAGAGCGCGGCCGGGCGCGGCGCGACGGGCGGCGGCAGCGCGACGGGCGGCTCGCTCGCCAGCCGGTAGAGGCGGTTGACGTAGCGCCACGCGCCCTCGACGCCGGATTCCGTCCATTCGAGGTCGCGCTCGGGCGGCGAGTCGGAGAGCATGAAGAGCCGCGCCGTGTCCGCGCCGTAGCTGGCGATGATGTCCGCCGGCGGCACGACGTTCTTCTTGGACTTCGACATGATCTCGCTGCGGCCGACCAGGACCTTCGCCCCGGTCGTCGCGTGCACCGCGGTGCCGTCGGGGTTCTTGCGGACCTCCTCGGGGTAGAGCCAGGACCCGTCCTCGGCCTTGTAGCTCTCGTGCAGGACCATGCCCTGCGTGAACAGCCCGGCGAAGGGCTCGTCCAGCTTCACGTGGCCCGAGGCGCGCATGGCGCGGGTGAAGAAGCGCGAATAGAGCAGGTGCAGGATCGCGTGCTCGACGCCGCCGATGTACTGGTCGACGGGCAGCCAGCGATCGACCGCCGCCTTGTCGACCGGCGCGCCGTCGCGCGGGCTGCAGAAGCGCGCGTAGTACCAGGACGAATCGACGAAGGTGTCGAAGGTGTCGGTCTCGCGCCGCGCGGGCTTGCCGCAGGACGGGCAGGCGACATGCTTCCAGGCCGGGTGGTGGTCGAGCGGGTTGCCCGGGCGATCGAAGCTGACGTCGTCCGGCAGCCTGACCGGAAGGTCGGCCTCGGGCACCGGCACGGTGCCGCAGCTGGCGCAGTGGATGACCGGGATCGGGCAGCCCCAGTAGCGCTGGCGGCTGACCAGCCAGTCGCGCAGGCGGTACTGCGTCGTGCCGCGCCCGGCACCGAGTTCCTCCAGCCGCGCGATCACGCGCGCCTTGGCCGACGGCACGTCGAGCCCGTCGAGGAACTGCGAGTTCATGAGCGTGCCGTCGCCGACATAGGCGGTGTCGCCGACCCTGAAGCCCGCGGCGTCCTGGTCGTGCGGCTTCACCACCTCGATCACCGGCAGTCCGTACTTGCGCACGAAGTCGAGGTCGCGCTGGTCATGCGCCGGGCAGCCGAAGATGGCGCCGGTGCCGTAGTCCATGAGGATGAAGTTGGCGATCCAGACCGGCACCGTGCGGCCGGGCTGCAGCGGGTGCTCGGCGACGAGGCCGGTGTCGTGGCCGATCTTCTCGGCCGCCTCGATCGCGGCCTCGGACGTCCCGGCGCGGTCGCATGCGGCGACGAAGGCCGCGACCTTCGGGTCCTTCGCGGCAAGCTCGTCGACCAGCGGATGATGCGGCGACAGCGCGACGAAGGAGGCGCCGAACAGCGTGTCGGGGCGCGTGGTGAAGACCTCCAGCGGCTTGTCGCGGCCGGCGATCCTCCAGTCCACGTAGGCGCCCTGCGACTTGCCGATCCAGTTCTCCTGCATCAGCCGGACCTTCTCCGGCCAGCGCGACAGGCCGTCGAGCGCCGCGCGCAGGTCGTCGGCCGCGGCGGTGATCCTGAGGAACCACTGCGCGAGCTTGCGCTTCTCCACGGGCGCGCCGGAGCGCCAGCCCTTGCCGTCGATCACCTGCTCGTTGGCAAGCACGGTCTGGTCGACTGGATCCCAGTTGACGAAGGCCTCCTTGCGATAGACGAGGCCGGCCTTCATGAAGTCCAGGAACAGCTTCTGCTGGTGCTGGTAGTAGCCGGGGTGGCAGGTCGCGATCTCGCGCTTCCAGTCGAGGCTGAGGCCCATGCTCTTCAGCTCGCGGCGCATCGTCGCGATGTTGTCGTAGGTCCATTTCGCGGGATGGATGCGGTTCTGGCGCGCGGCGTTCTCCGCCGGCAGGCCGAAGGCGTCCCAGCCCATCGGGTGCATGACCTCGAAGCCGCGCGCGCGCTTGTAGCGGGCGACCACGTCGCCCAGCGTGTAGTTGCGCACGTGGCCCATGTGGATGCGCCCCGACGGGTAGGGGAACATCTCGAGCACGTAGTACTTGGGCCTGGTGCCGCCGCTGTCGGCCGCGGCGAAGCAGTCCGCCGCCTCCCAGGCCGCCTGCCACCGCGCCTCGGATTCCTTCACGTTGTAGCGCGCCATCGTCGTTTCCGTGCTGTCTGGACCGGCGCAAGGTGTAGGCCAAAGCCCCGCCCTTGGCAAAGCGCCCGCGCGGGCGTCAGGCCGCCTCGCCGGTGAGGATCATGCGCGAGAGGTCGCGCGGGGAGAGCCCGGCGGACGGGCGCGCGGCGACCTGGCGGCCCTGCTTGAGGACGAGCACGTCGCTCGCGACCTCGAGCACGTGGTCCATGTTGTGGCAGACGAGCAGCACGCCGACGCCGGAGGCCGCTAGGTTGCGCACCAGCGCGAGCACGCGCGCGGTCTCGCGCACGCCCAGCGCCGCCGTCGGCTCGTCCATCACGACCACCCGCGCGCTCCAGCGCAGCGCGCGCGCGATCGCCACGGCCTGGCGCTGGCCGCCCGAGAGCTCCGCCACGCGCGCGTCCGGGCCGGGCATGTCGATGCCGAGCCGCGCGAGGTACTCCGCCGCGCGCGCGCGCATCGCCGCGCGGTCGAGCAG